>JAYVBB010000739.1:0-7549 GCA_043750715.1 Pseudomonadota bacterium
CCCCAGGAGGCCATCGGGGGCTGGACGCCCAAGCCGATGAACGAGAGGAACGCTTCCGTAAGATCGTCACCCGTCACCTGCTCCCGAACGTCATGGGCACCGTGCTCGTGCTGCTGACCCTTTCCGTCCCTTCCGCGATCTTCACGGAAGCGTTCCTCTCGTTCATCGGCTTGGGCGTCCAGCCCCCGATGGCCTCCTGGGGCGTCGTGACCAAGGAAGGCGCCCGCGTCTTCCTCACCTACCCGCACGAGCTGCTCGTTCCCGCTCTCTTGATCTGCGGCACGATGCTGGCGTTCAACCTCTTGGGCGACGGGCTCCGTGACGCCCTCGATCCGAAGCTCCGGGGGGCCAAGTAATGAGCAAGACCCCGCTCCTCAAAGTCCGCAACCTCGCGGTCGAGTTCACGACCTACGGCGGTACCGTCAAAGCCGTCCGCGGAGTCAACTTCGACGTCCATGAGGGCGAAGTGCTGGCGATCGTCGGCGAGTCGGGCTGCGGCAAATCCGTGACCTGCCAGGCGCTCATGGGTTTGATCCCCTGCCCTCCCGGCAAGATCTCCGACCAAAGCTCCGCCGAGCTGCTCGGCAAAGACATCTTCAAGCTCAGTCGCCAGGAGCAGGAAGAAATGCGCGGCCGGGACCTCAGCATGATCTTCCAGGATCCGCTGACCAGCCTCAACCCGACCATGACCGTCGGCAACCAAATCGCCGAAGTCCTGATCAAGCACCGCAAGATGAACCGGAAGACCGCGCTGAAGGAGGTCGTCGACCTCATGAAGCTCGTGCAGATCCCGGACGCGAAGAGCCGCCTCGGCCAGTACCCGCACGAATTCTCCGGCGGCATGCGCCAACGCATCATGATTGCGATCGCGCTCGCCTGCCGTCCGAAAATCCTCATCGCCGACGAGCCGACCACGGCCCTCGACGTGACGATCCAGGGCCAGATTCTGGAGCTCCTGAAAAAGCTCCAAAAAGACATCAAGATGTCGGTCATCCTGATCACGCACGACCTCGGCGTCGTGGCGTCGGTCGCCGACCGCGTCGCCGTGATGTACGCGGGACAGATCGTCGAGACCGGCACGGTCGACGAGGTCTTCTCGCGTCCTTCCCACCCCTACATGCTCGGTCTCGAAGCGGCAATCCCGAATCCCCTGACGGCCGACGGCCAGGTGCTTCGGGCCATTCCGGGCTCGCCGCCCGATCTTTTCGCCCCGCCTGAAGGCTGCGCCTTCGCCGCTCGCTGCGAGTACGCCATGGAAGTCTGCACGTCGTTCGCCCCGCCTTCCTTTCCGCTGGTCCGGAGCGACGGCGCCGACCGCGGCGATCGCTATGCCAACTGCTGGCTCCACCATCAGGCCGCGCCGCGCGCCTTGGCTGCGGAGGTGACCCATGCAAACCAATAAGCTGGTCGAAATCAAGAACCTCTCGAAGACGTTCAACCTCGGCCGGGGGAAACTCCTCCATGCCGTCGACGACGTCTCGTTGGACATCTACGAAAACGAGATCCTCGGTCTCGTCGGCGAATCGGGCTGCGGCAAGTCGACCCTCGGCCGCCTCCTGATCCGTCTCCACAAAGAAACCGGCGGCTCGGTCAATTTTCGGGGCAAGCAAATCAGCGGCAAGCTGAGCGGCAAGGACCAACGGGATCTATACCGCAGCGTGCAGCTGATTTTCCAGGATCCTTACAGCTCGTTGAACCCGCGCATGACCGTCAAGGACATCATCGCGGAAGGTCCCGACGCCCTCGGTCTCTGGTCGCAGAAAGACCGCGTCCGCAAGGTCGCCGAGTGGCTGGAACGCGTCGGGCTCCACGAGTCGCACGCCAATCGCTACCCGCACGAATTTTCCGGCGGCCAACGCCAAAGGATCGGCATCGCCCGCGCGCTCGCCGTCCAGCCGAAGCTCGTGATCTGCGACGAGCCGATCTCGGCGCTCGACGTCTCCGTTCAGGCCCAGGTCGTGAATCTGCTCAAAGAACTCCAGGTCGAGCAGAACCTCACCTACCTCTTCATCGCCCACGACCTTTCGATGGTGCGCGTGATCTGCGACCGCATGGCCGTGATGTACCTAGGCAAGCTCGTCGAAGTCGGCACGTCCGCCCAGGTGTACGACGCTCCTCAGCACCCATACACCCAAGCCCTCGTCGCGGCGAATCCGATCCCGGATCCGGCCGTCGAACGGGCGAGAGAAAGAAAACTCATCCAAGGCGAGATCGGCTCGCCGGTGAATCCCAAGCCCGGTTGCCGTTTTGCTCCCCGCTGCCCGCACGTGATGGACCGTTGCCGCTCTGTGACCCCCGAGCTCCGTGAACTAGGCCCAGGGAAACAGCGCGCGGCATGCCATCTGCTGACGCACTGACATGCGTTTGGTAGTACGGACCCTAGCGGCGCTGGTAGCCATCGTGATCATCACCGCAGGCTTGGCGGCGTGGTTCGCGCGCCTGCAAGGCCAGCCCAAGCAGCCGTTTCCCGACGTCAAAGTCGTGACGGACGCCAACGGCATCCCGACGGTCGAAGCCAAAGACTGGGACCAGCTGATCGAAGCCCAGGGTTTCGTCGTCGCGAGCCAGCGCCTCTTCCAAATGGATCTCATCCGCCGCAAGGCCGGCGGGCGGCTTGCGGAATGGTTTGGCGAGGTGGCCTTCGATCACGACCTCATGGTGCAGCGCGAAGATCGCCTGGGCATTAGCCGCCGGGCCGCCGCGGCGTTGCCTCCCGAAGAAAAGACACCCTGCGATCGTTACGCGGCCGGAGTCAACCGGTTCATGGACGAAAACCCGTGGCGAGTCGGCCTCGAATACCAACTCCTGAGAGTTCAGCCGGAGCCATGGACCTGCGCCGACTCGCTGCTCGTCCTTCTGGAAATGGCCGACACTTTGTCGTCGGGTGCCGACCGGGAGGCGGAGAACGTCGCGTGGCGCCGGCACCTCTCGGAATCCTGGCAGGCGTTTCTCTTTCCCGTCGATCATCCGTGGAATCATCCGTACTTCGGCACGCCGACCCAAAAGGGTCCGGCCTTTCCCCCTGCCTCGGAATTTTTGCCGAAAAAACCGCTCGAACCAAAGCAAAGCTCGCGCCGTCGCCACGTCGACCCGGATCCGGTCGGAAGCAACAACTGGGGTTGGCGCGGTCCGACCGGCGCGTTCCTGGCGAACGACCCGCATCTCGGCAACTCCGTGCCGAGCATCTGGTACGCGATGCGGCTCCGGGTCAGCAAGACGGAGTGGGTCGTCGGCGTCGCCATCCCGGGCTTGCCGGGAATCGTGATCGGCATGAACCCGGCGCTCGCGTGGGCCTTCACCAACACGGGCGAGGACGTCGACGACTACCTGCTCGAGACGCCCGACGACTCGATGCGGCAGAAAACCTTCGAAATCAAAGTCAAAGGCGAGGCCAAGCCGCGTCTGGTGTCGTCGGCCTTCACGGCGCGCGGGCCGGTCGCGGAGCGCTCGCATCTGGGGTCCGCCCTCTATTCGAGGCAGTGGCTGCCGCTCAAGGAAGGGATGCTCCGGCTCCCGACCGTGCAGTTCATGCAAACCCGCGACGTCGACGCGTTCGACCGCGCCGTCGACTCGATGCTGATCCCGTCGCAGAACGTGCTGGTCATGACCCACACCGGCGACATGGGTTACCGGATGTCGGGCACCGGCGTGCGACGCAAAGTCTCGGGCCGCATCCCGGAGCCCGCGGAAGACGGCGCCTGGCTGGGCCTTCAGCCCGCGAGCGAGCGGCCCAAGCTTTATTTCAAGAACGAAGGCGACCAAGTGCGCTACCTCGCGTCGGCGAACGAACGCATCTGGACGGATCCTTACGGCGGGCAGTGGGCGAGCGACGACCGCAAGGACCGGATCGTACGGTTCCTTTCGGCGCGCCAGGATCTCTCCCGCGAAGACATGGAAACGCTCCAGGTCGACACCGAAGGACGGTTCCGGCAGCTGTTGATGAGCTGGATCGCCGACAAATCGAGCGTGTCGAACGGCCCCGCGGCCGACTACGCGCGGTCATTCAAAGCCTGGGACGGCAACAGCCGTTCGAGTCCCGAGCTGTTCACCGCCTCGACGCTCGCCGAAGAGACGCTGATGGCAATCCTCCTCTCCCGGGTGCAGGACGGGTTCAAGGACGAGGAAGATCAGAAAGTGACGTACGGCTGGTACATGCGCCGCGCTTGGGTGCTGATCGTACTGGAAGCCTCGGGTGATCAGGGCTTCGCCCCGTTCGGTCTGACCGCGGAAGAAGTCGCGCGCCGGCTGCTCGACACGGTCTACGACGCCAAAGGACAGCTGCCGCTTCATGCCGAGAAGAATCGCTGGAAGGGGCAACATCCCTTCGTGGGACGGGTGCCCCTGATCGGCGACCTGTTCGCGCTTCAGGAAATTCCGCAGTGGGGCGCGCCGGATCTGGTCGACGCCGAGCAGCCGACGTTCGGCCCGTCCACCCGCCTCGTCTGGGATCTCCGCAAGCCTTGGGAAAGCACCTGGGGCTTCCCCATCGGGCAGTCGGGGCACGCGGCGAATTCTCATTACAAAGACTTCCAGTCGCTTTGGCAGAGAAATCAACGCCTGAAGGTGTTCGACGACGGTTTCGCCTGGGAATTCATCGGTCGGGCCAAATAATGGCATAATGAAGGGATGAGAATCCTCGCCCTTCACCTTGCTCTCCTGGTCGTCGCCGCGCTTTCGGGCTGCAGCGCCGAGACAAACATTCTCGGCAAGACGACGCCGCCCGAGCACCTGGAGACGTTCGAGAATCTGCTCGACCTGGCGCGAGCGGCTTATGACCGCAACGATCTGCCGAAGGCGTTGAAGTACGCAAAGAAGGCCCACGACCTGAACGAGGATTCGGAAGAGGCCTCGCTGCTCTTCGGCTTCGTGAACCTGTCGCTCGCGGGAGGAGACCCTTTCTCTCTGGCCAAGGGCCTGACCGCGGATGCCAAGGAAAAAGACGCCGCAGGCGGCGGCGAGGGCGGCACCGCCGGAACGCTCACGAGTCTGAAGACCGTGCTCGCGATCCGGGACGACGAGCTGCTTTTGATGGCGCAGAAAGACGAGTCCGATCCCGACCTTCCCATTCTCGTCCCGGGGTGTGTCGAGGACGCGCGCGGGGTGGCGGAGCGGCTCCAGTACCTGAACGATGCCATTCTTGCTACGTGCCGCTTCATCGACGAGTCGGCGAAGATCACCGACGACTACCGGCAGAAGTGCGAGTCCTACGCGGGACCTCACGACCAGCCGCACAAGGCCCACTTCCTCTGGGCGTTCGCCCACCTCACCGAAGCGTTGGCGTTCAACGCCATCCTCACCTACTCCACCGCCGATCCGACCGGCAAGCAGTCGAACCTCGAGCTCCGGGCGGCGAAGATCCAGACGATCGACGCGGCCCAGGATCTGACGGTTTTCGTCGAGGCAGTCCAGAGTCTGAACAAGACGCTCCGCGCCGTACTGCCCGCCGGCGGCGCCTGCTCCGACGCGGCGCCGACGACGCAGTTGCGCGCGACGCTGAACGACCTGCTGGCGGTCGACCAGGCCTTTGCTTTGATTCCTGGCATGCCGAAGAAAATCACGAGCTCTCTTCAAAAAGCGATGAGCCGCGTGAAGGGCGCCACCAGCGCGTCGGGCGGCGACAACCGGGCGGCCCAGGCCCAAGCCCTCAAAGGCGACTTCACCAAAAAAATGGCGAAAGGCATCGCCGAAAAGATCGACGGCCTCGAAACCGTCACTCCCGATCAGAAGGTCGCGGTCTGCGCGGCTTACGACGCCGTCGCCGCGGGCTCCGAGCAGACGTCTACTCTATGTAGCGGCGGCTGAGATCAGGGGACGACGGGCTCCGTGATAAAGATTGCGACGGGAAAGAACGTCACGAAGGACCACCGTTTTTCCACGATGCGGAAGCCGGTTGCGGCCAAGTCAGGCTCGAGATCGATCGGACGGCAGTGCGGCGCGTAGTTCGGGAAGAACAGCATCCAAAGCCAGTTCCACCGGCCGTAACAAACGCCGTAGCCGAACGAGAGGAGCTTCGACACGAGGCCGCGCGGCTTGGCGTCCATGACGACCCACCGCGCCCGCGCTCCGGGCTTCAGGATGCGGTGGGCTTCCTTCAGGATCTCCCTCCGCTTTTCCGTGTCGTGCATGTCGAGCATGAAGGAACAGAACAGGCCGTCCAGTTCCCGGTCGGCGAACGGCAGATTTTCCGCTCGCCGCTGCAGAAAACGGACTTTGTGGTCCAGTCCGTGACCTTCGAGGCGGGTGGTCGAGCGCTCGATCATCGCCGTGCTCGTGTCGACCGCGAAATGACGCGCACCGTCCGGCGTGCGTTTGGCCCAGGACAAGAGCCCGAGTCCGGTGCCGCAGCCGAGATCTAGCACCTGCGGCGCCACGGCGCCGCTGAGCTCGGCGTCGACTCCCTTCAGAGTGGTGCGATTGGCCGGGATCTCGTACCAGCCCATGATGTAGTCGTAGCGGCGTGCGATCGCGTCGAAATGCGTCTGGGCAATGTCTTCGTCGCACCAAAGGCGAGCTTCACCCTTCATTCGATCACTACCTGGCATTGCTTACCTCCTACGTCAGTCAATCGTTCCACGATGCGCATCGTGCCGCCGATGCGGCGGATCATCTCGTCGTTGATCGTCATCACGGTATCGCAAACCGCGGCGTCCCCTGGCTTCAGCTGGAGGGTGCAAGACTTGTAGCAGAGGCTGGTGCAGCCGCCTTCGGTGCGCGCCTCGGGCTTGATGCCGAGCGCCTGCTGAAGTCTCAGGAATTCCTGCCGCGCCTCGGCGGGCGAGCTCTGGGGCACGCCGCCCAACGCCCATAGTAGATAGCGCCCGATGAGACGCATCGGCCCTTCCAGCAGACTGCGTCCGAGTTCGCTCCGGCAGGCGACACGCAGGGCGTGGACGTTATTCCGGTAAGCCCAAGCGAGGATCGGCATCGAAGCGCGGAGATAGGAGGTTTTGAGAGACATTGGCTGCCCTTTCTTCGGAGAGGCCCGGAAGACGGAGGCCGAGTCGGGTGAATTCGGGGAGCAAACTTTTGTGGACTCGCTGAAACAGTTCCGCGCTGATCCGGCGCGTTGCCCAGGCCGCCATGGCACTGAGCTTACCGAGCAGGACCGGATCCGGATCGAAACAGAACTCGTGGTGCGCTGCAAAGGCATGGACGGCCACGTCGGTCAGGAAGCGTCGGCGGGACTCGGACCATGCGGACGCCCGCGAGCGCAGATAGATCTTGGAGAATTCGACGTGGCGGAGCTCATCCTGCTTCATCTTGGGTAACAACGCCCTGAGAAGCGGGTCCCGGGTGAAGCGCCAGACGGAGGGGAGGGCTTGTGCCAGCAAGCTCTCGCCGACCAGACTCAAAATCGCGACGCCTTCGACGTCGAACTCGTCGTCGCGCGTCATTTCGTCGACCATGCGGATGTCCGGGTCGCGGAATTCGCCGAGGAGTCTTTGGTAGCGCGACAGAGCCAGGGCGTGGCGGTGCTCGTCGGCGATGATCACGGCAAAGCAGAGCTTTTCGTCGGCATGTTCGAGGTGGTCGAGGCGTTTGCCTATGC
>JAYVBB010000740.1:0-9976 GCA_043750715.1 Pseudomonadota bacterium
GAAGGATCCCGAAGTCGGAAAAATCGTGGCCGAAGCGAAACGGCTCGAAGCCGAAGTCACCCGGATCCGCCTCGCCCAGGACCAGCTCGCCGACGCCCAGCGGGCTCACTACAAGGCGATGCGGTCCCGCTTGTCCGCCGCGCATCCGGAGTTCTCTTCGGCGGTGCAGCGCATGGAAGCGCTCAATTCCGAGGCGCTGGCGCTCCTGAAGAAAGAACCGTTCAGCTGGGGCGTGCCGAACGAGCCGCTGCCCCAGAGTCAGATGAGCTCCTTCGACGGTGACGCTCTGGACGCGGCGGGCAAACGTCGCTACGCGGAGCTCGGGGCCGAGTTTTCGAAAGCCGCCGAGACGGCCCGCGCCTTCGCCTGGAAGGACCGCACCAAGGCGGAGCGGGATGCGGAGAGCGCCTTCTTCGATCGATCGATCAGCCTCACGAAGGAGTCGTTCGACGCCGGCTCCAAAGCGGACAACGCGCACGCAGAGGTCGAAAAGCGCACGACGGAGCTGCTAGGGGCGGACGTCGCGGCCAACTGGATGGAAGCCGAAGCCGACGAGGTCGGTTACGAGCTCTACCTTCGCGCCGGCTTCGTCGACGAAGGGTTCACCTGGATCAATCGCGTCGTCGCGCAGATCGAGCTGGATAAGACGGAGAACGGCCTGCTCTCGTCGGACAAGGTCCTCGAGGAGTGCTTGAAGGCCCGCAAGGACGTGAAGCAGGGGATCGTCCGCGGCGGCGAGTCCCACCCGACGTCGTGCTGGCGCCTGGCCGACATCCGCATGAAGGAAGACAAGGACCACGAGGTCGAGTACGCGCCGCTCAAGGCGGCGGCGAAGACCGTCGATCTGCCCGGCACGCCGACGCTCGACGAGGCAAAGAAAGAAGTCGCCGCTTCAGCTGAGAAGAGTAAGTAAGATCGTTCGCGGCGTCGCTTCCGCGCGATGCTCGCCGAGGTAGATCCCCTGCCAGGTGCCGAGCGCCAGCCGGCCGTCCTGCACCGGGATGGAAACGGACGCACCGAGGAGCGAGCTCTTGACGTGTGCCGGCATGTCGTCCGGGCCCTCCGCGGTGTGCCGGTAAGGGAATGACTCCGGCGCGATCCGGGCCAGCGCCATGTCGAGGTCTTGGCGGACGTCGGGGTCGGCGTTCTCGTTGATCGAGAGCGAAGCCGAGGTGTGCTGGAGGAAAAGCTGGAGGATTCCGGCCTGGCAGCGGGCGAGCTCGGGCATGGCCTTTACCACTTCCGCGGTGATCAGGTGAAAGCCGCGGGATTTGACCGTCAGCTTCAGCTCCCTCTGCACGCAGGTCACGGCTACCGGCCCAGGGCGCGGGTCATGGTCCGCTTGGCGACGAGCTTCAGGCCGCCCGAGCGGCGGTTGATCCGGCGGAGGCGCTTGTTGAGCTCCTCGATCATCCGCTCGTCGACGAGCTCTTCCCGGCAGACTTTGACGAGAATCTTCATCTTCTCGACGATCCGGTCCAGGCGGGCGCTCGAGCCGAGGGCCGCCATCCGGTCGCAGTTGTCCATGAGATCGGCGGCACGGACCAGCAGGGCACCCTCGCCGTAAGCGGCGCAGCGCTCGAGGCTGTCCCTGTACCGGTCGAGCGAGTCGTGAATCCGAGGGCTGTTGGTGTTGGCTGCGACCATCAGGGCCGTCTCGATCCCGAACCGGCGGCTCAGCTGGGCCTGGTTCAGCGAGGTCTTCTCCAGGACGTCGTGCAGGAGTCCCGCTACGACGACGTCGGCTCCGTAGCCCTTGGCCACCAATGTGTAGGAAACCCTAAGGCTATGCATTACAACGGGTTTTTTGCCTCTTTTGGGCTTGTCGTCGAGGGCGCGCACGAGGAAGTGGAGGGCCTCCTCCAGCTTTTCTTCGCATGCTACAATCTTAAGGAGGTGGCTTCCCACCGGCGGCTCCCGCCGCGCATCCTTGATCAGATTGAGTGGCCGCTTCCCTAGCATCGTCCGATGCCCTCGCTCATCCCCAGAACGTCTTAAAGCAAGCTTAATTGGTTTCCGGGTGGTTCTTGCAATAATGCAAGATTACCTGGCGTTTCTCAACCCCCATCCCGAAGAATCAGCGACCCGTGACCGGCACCGAAATCAAACCGAATCCGCTGCACCCGACCGACCTCTACCTGAACAAGGAGTTGAGCTGGCTCGAGTTCAACGCCCGCGTGCTGGAAGAGGCGCTGACCGAAGACACGCCGCTGCTCGAGAAACTGAAGTTCCTGTCGATTTTCACGTCGAACCTCGACGAATTTTTCATGGTCCGGGTCGCCGGCCTGAAGAAGATCGAGCAGGAAAGTCTCCGCATCACCGACTCCCCTGACGGCATGGAGACGAGCGTCGTTCAGGAGAAGATTCGGCAAAGAACGATGGAGCTCGTTCATGACCAATACAAGTGCCTGAACCAGGTGGTCATTCCGGGCCTGGCCGCGCACGACATCAAGATCGTCAAAATGGCCGAGCTGACGGCGGCGCAGAAACAGGTCATCGACGACTTCTTCGAGACGGACGTGAGCCCCGTCCTGACTCCGCTCGGCTTCGACCCGGCGCACCCCTTTCCCTTTCTTTCCAATCAGTCGGTTTACCTCGCGGTGATCGCAAAGGACCTGACGAGCGGCGAGCTCGACGTGCCCGGCATCGGCTTCGTCGAGGTGCCGTCGATCATTCCGCGGCTGATCGGGATCAAGAGCGAGACGGTCGACACAGTCCGCTACGTCCTCTTGGAAGATCTGATCGCGCACAACCTGCAGTCGCTCTTCTTCGGCCTGCACGTCGAGGCGGCGTTCACGCTGCGCGTCACGCGCAACCTCGACTACAACCTGCTCGAGAACAAGGTCGTCGACCTCCTGAAGAGCATTCAGAAGGAAGTGACCAGCCGGGAGCACCAGGAAGTGGTGCGCGTCGAGGTCGACACGGAGCTCCCGGAGCCGATCAAGGCGATGCTCAAGGCGCGCCTTCAGATCAACGACTCCGAGCTCTACGTGACGCCGTCGCCGCTCTTCATCCCCGGCCTGATGGCGCTTTACGGTAGCCAGCGCGAAGGCCTGAAAGACGCTCCATTCAACCCGCGCCTCCCCCCGTCGCTCGCGACGAACGAAGACATGTTCTCGGTGATCGCCCGAAAAGACCTCCTGGTGCATCATCCGTACGAAAGCTTCTACGCCGTCACCGAGTTTCTGCACCTGGCAGCGCACGACCCGCAGGTGCTCGCGATCAAGCAGACGCTCTACCGGAGCGCCGGCGACTCGCCGATCATCGACTCGCTGATCACCGCCGCCGAGAACGGCAAGCAGGTGACGGCGGTCATCGAGCTCAAAGCCCGCTTCGACGAGAAGAACAACATCACCTGGGCGCGCCGCCTGGAGCGGGCCGGGGTCAACGTCGTGTTCGGCTTCGTCGGCATCAAGACGCACTGCAAAGCGACGCTGATCGTCCGCCGCGAAAAGACCAGGCTCACGCGCTACGTCCATCTTTCGACAGGCAACTACAACTCGTCGACGGCCCGGCTGTACACCGACATCGGGTTGTTCACCGCTGACGACGCGATAGGCCGCGACGTCGCGACCATCTTCAACCTGGTCTCGGGTTTCGACGTCCTGACGGGCGCCAACCGGATCAAGGACCAGGCCATCCTCAGCCGCCTCCACCGCCTGCCGCTCGCGCCGATCAACCTCCGGACGATGATCCTGAAGCACATCGACCAGGAGATCGAGCACCAGAAGAAGAACGGCAACGGCTTCATCATGGCCAAGATGAACGCGCTCGTCGACAAGGACATCATCGACGCGCTGTACAAAGCCTCGCAGGGCGGCGTCCGCATCCAGCTGATCATCCGCGGCATCTGCAGCCTGAAGCCGGGGATCCCCGGAATCAGCCAGAACATCGAGGTCATCTCGATCGTCGACCGCTTCCTCGAGCATTCGCGCATTTACTACTTCCAGGCCGGCACCGAGCACAAAGTGTTCCTGGCGTCCGCCGACTGGATGCCGCGCAACATGGACCGTCGGATCGAGATCGCCTTTCCGATCGAGAACAAGGAAGTGAAGGCCCGGCTGCTCAGCGAGATCCTGCAGATTACCTGGTCCGACAACGTCAAAGCCCGCGTGCTCCAAGCCGACGGCAAATACATAAAGCGCAAAGCCGCACCCGGCCAGCCCAAAGTGCGGAGCCAGGCGCGCTTCATCGAGCTCGCGCGCGAGGGCGGGGTTCAGTCGATCCCCTACGACATCGCCATCCGCCATAGCTCCGGCCGCAAGCAAGGCCACCGCCCGATCGCCAAGACGAAAAAGCCCAAGAAAGACAGGGTTGCCGAAACCCAAGCCGCCCAGCCCCCCGCGTATGCCGTGACGCTCAAGCCTTCAGACGACCCAAAGACCTAAACTTTTTTCGCAATTTTCCGATACTAGGCCCGTCGATGCCACCTATAGGGGACCTCCATGCGTAAGCTCCTGGCTTTCCTGACCGTGTGCCTCTGCCTGAGTGGCTGCCGCACCGCGGGCACGGAAGCGGCGTCCGACGTCAAATTCTTCGGGGCCGACTCGCGCCGCGCGACGCTGAGCTTCGAGACGGACGTGCTCTTCCAGCTGCCCGAGGGATGGCAGGGCGACGACCAGGCGATCTACGAATCCGACCAGAAAGAGGCGATCGACGAAGTCATCGCTCTGCAGCTGCAACACATGTTCAGCGCGTTCGTGAACCACTCGAAGCCGTTCGACTTCACGACGAACCCCGGCATTCCGCGGGACCGTCCGCAGTGGACCGTCCTCTCTACGAAGCAGGTCTCCGGCCAACGCAAAGTCAAAGTGCATTACTCCTACACCGACGTCACGGTTTTCCGGAAAGATCTCTTCACCGGCGGCCAGGTGCTCCAGCTGCCGTTCCTGCTCCCCAAAGATCCCGTGGAAATCTATTCCAAAGGCATCATGCCCATCTCCCAGGCCAAGCAGCTCTACACCTCCAATAGCGCCTTCGACCAGCAGGCCCGCGAAGACATCGAGCATGCCGAGCAGGAGCAGCTGGACGTGAAGCCCAGCCAGCGGATCATCAACACCTGCACCGACCTCCACTATTGGAGCGAAGGAGACTACTGGTACTTCTGGAACCCGCATCAAAAAGGCTGCAAGCAAGCGACGCGCGACGCGACGATCCAAGTCACCGGCACCTTCAAACCGATGAACTCGACGACCAACACCTATCCTCGCTACGACACGCTGTACGGAGACAACGGCAACGGCGACGAGGTGCGCATCACCTTCCTCGTCGGCATCGACGAGAACTGGAGCAAGGGCGACCTCGGACGCATCGGCTTCGAAAAAGACTTCCGCATGCTGACGGAAGGCAAAGACCTGCTGGCCGAGGTCACCGGCAACCAGGACACCGACGTGCTGCTCACCCCCGAGGCTAAGATGATCAAAGCCTCCCCGGATTTCCGCATGGAAGTCGTCAAGAACGAAGCGCGGCACCGGACGCTGCGCTTCAAGCAGGATGGCCACAACGTCCTGCTGAACATGTACCTAGTCGACCCGAATTCGGATCTTTTCGTCGAACAGGCGAAGAAAGGCCTGAAAGAGGCCGACTTCTTCCTCTACGACGGCCACTCGGGTCTCGGCGGTTATCTCTCCGTCGGCCGCCTGTTCGGCAGCCGCAAGGAGCCGCTGAAGAAGGACAAGTACCAGATCTACATGTTCAACGGCTGCTCGACGTTCTCGTATTACAACTACGACTACTTCCAACTGAAAGCGCTCCCGGACGATCCGGAAGGCAAGGAAGGCTTCCGTGGACTCGACATCGTGACGTCGGCGACGCCGGCCGCGTTCTCGTCGGGACCGGGCACCGACTACTGGATGATCCGCGCGCTGGCGAGCGGCGAGCGTCAAAGCTGGCAGCAGATCATGAAGGACGTCATGAAGATCGCGGGCGAAGAATCGGCGCTGCTCCACGTCAACGGCGACGAGGACAACCCGGGCAGCCCGGGCGAGTAGGGTTTCGTCAGTCTCCAGGGCCTGGACGTTTTCAGGCCCTGGGCTCTTGGTTAAGATGCTGATCTTACTATCTAATAGCTTTGGCCCGCCGCTTGCAAAATTGCACCGTCCGCTCGAATTCCGTCCCACTCCGAGGCTAACGACCATGGTCAAGTCCAGCGTCCTTCTGGTCACCGTCGCACTCTCGTTTTTGACCGCCTGCGAATCGCGGCAAACGCAGACGACCGTTCCCGCGCCTACCGGCACCGGGAACAACCAGAACCAAAACGGCCCGAACGGCAACGGTTCCACCGCGACCGGCAACGGAACGACCGGCCAGAACGGTCAGACCGGCCAGAACGGCAACGCCGACGCCGGAGCTCAGGTCGCTTCGTCGATTCCGATCACGCTCGACGCCAAACAGCTGAAGCAGCGTTACGCGCTCGACACGACGAACCTTACCTACCACTTCAAATATCAGGCGACGGACACCACAGGAGCCATCACGTTCACGGCCGACAAGGCGACGCTGACGTTCTCCGGTCTGAAAGCAAACGAGAAGAGCGACCTAGTGCTCGAGCTCCTCCAAGGCAACGTAGTGAAGCTCCGCGGCGAAGTGAAGGACCTGATCCTCAGCGCCGGCGCCCAACGGATCGACCTGAAATTGAGCCCCGTCGACGGCAACGGCGGAGATCTGACCATCGACGTCACGACCGACCAGCCTGCGTCCGGTTCGACCGGCACGGGAGCTGGCACGGGCACGGGTAGCGGCACCGCCACGGGGTCTGGTTCCGGCGGAGGCACGGGCTCCGGGTCGGGTACCGACACCAGCTCCGGCTCAGGCACGGCGACCGGCACGGGCTCCGGATCCGGATCCGGCACCGGCTCTGGCACTGGATCCGACGTTCCCACGAACACGAACACGAACACGAACACGAACACCGGTGCCAACACCGGCGGCGGCGCGACCGGTCCGTCGTTCGCGAAGGACGTGAAGCCGATCCTCGACGAATACTGCGTCGAGTGCCACCACGACGGTGCGCAGTTCCCGGATCTCTCGGTCGCTCCCGACGCCGGTTTGATCGGCCTGATCGTCGCCGACATCAAATCCGGCAAGATGCCGAAGGCTCCGCGTGACCCGATGCCGGCGGCCAAGCTCGGCAAGCTGATCGAATGGAAAAAGGCCGGTAGCCCTCCCTAACGGAGGCCAGGCTCCGAAATCGCCAAAGGCTGACCGCTCCCTTCCGGGGCGGTCGGCTTTTTCGTAGCGATCGTGGCGAATACTTCCTTCTAGCTAGTTTTAACTACCAGACATCACGGGGAATTTTAACTGAACTTTTCGGTATTGCGAACAGATTCAAGTCTTTCCGTCTAATGACGATGGAGGCTCTACAGGGTTCTTTAAGCTCGACGTGCGCCATTCCAGGTCGATGGTGAGCGGCAATGTCGTTCAAGGCTTTTACGCTCAAGCGTTAGGTACACCTTCTGAAAATTTGACCAGCGGTACGATCAGAGGCGGCTCCCTGGTAGGTTTTTCTTTGGGTGGCAGCGACGCTTACTACGTCATCGGAGGTACCGGCACCAGTCGTCACCAAGGAACGGGTGCCGTCACTGAGGTCCGTGGCCTAGAAGGCCGCATCCAAGTCGACGGCAACGGTGTGATCGCCGCCGGCCATGCCTTTGTTGCCAACAATCTGCAGCTCGTCAGCGGTACGGGCACGGTCACTAAGCTTGCCGGCGTCTCTGTCGTCAATCAAACGGGCGGTACTGCGGGTAACGTCAACGCCCTTCTCGGCACGACGACGATCCCCAGCGGTAACTATTCTCTCTACTCGTCAAATGCCTATCAAAGCTAATTTGCCGGTAACGTCGGTATCGGCACGACGAACCCGGGCCAAAGACTCACGGTCGACGGTACCTTCGGCATCCTCGAAACGGGCGGCTCGCCGACCTATCACACGATTTTCCAAGGCGGCGACCAAACGGCCAACGTCACCTATACTTTGCCAACCGGCGACGGCTCGGGCGGGTACCTGCTTTCGACCAATGGTTCCGGAACGCTGAGCTGGGCCGCGCCGACGACCTCGACTCCCTCTTTCTCGGCCTTGACGACCGGCACGAACTCGACGGCGACCCTGACGGTGGGCACGGGCGCTTTGCTGACGACTTCCGGCACCGGCAAGATCACGGCCAACGAGTTCACCGGCTCGGGCTCGACGACCACCGCCGTAGACCTCGCCACCACCGAAGTGGCCGGAACGCTGCCAATCGCGCGCGGCGGCACCAACTCGACCGCAGCGCTCAACGGCAACCGCTTCATGTTGTCGAGTGGCACAGCCATCGTGGAGTCTGGCAGCCTTACCAACGGCCAACTCCTCATCGGCTCCACGGGCGTGGCTCCCGTCGTCGCGGCCCTCACGGGCACGACCAACCAAATCAACGTCACCAACGGCGCCGGCTCGATCACGCTCGCGACGCCGCAAGACATTCACTCGGGCGCCAGCCCGACTTTCCTAGGATTGACAGTGTCGGGCCTCACCGACGGCGTCGCGCACGTGACGTCGGGCTCGATCTCCGGCGGCAAGGTCAACCTGGCCTCGTCCTCGGACGTCACGGGTACGACGGCCATCGGCAACGGCGGCACCGGCGCGACCTCGCTCACCGGCAACGGCGCTCTGGTCATGAACGCGGGTGGAACGGCGACGACTTCGCTCGCGGCCAGCACGAGCGGCAACGTCATGACGTCGAACGGCACGACCTGGGTCAGCCAGGCGCCGGCGGCGGCGACCTGGGCGACGCCCGGCACGATCGGCTCGACGACGCCCAATACGGGCGCCTTCACGACTCTCGGGGTCGGCACCACTTCGCCGGGTAACACTTTTCAGGTCCAGGGTTCGTACGCGACCACGACGATGACGAGCGCGACCTCGCTCGGCTCGCTGCGCAACACCAGCACCGTCGACGGCTCCTTCACCCCCTTCGCCTTCCAGTCGAGCGACACGGGCGGCACGCAGATCATCTCGGCCCGCATCGGCTCGGTGAACACCTCGCACGGCGTCGGCACCAACTCCGGCGACCTCTATTTCGAAACGACGAACTCCGGCGCGACGTCCGAGAGAATGCGCATCATGGCAGCTGGCAACGTCGGCATCGGCTCGACCAACCCTCAGAACAAACTGGATGTCGTCGGCACTGCAAGCGGCTCCAGTGCCACTGACCCGGTGGCCCCGATCGTCGGTAATATCACTGGTCCATCGGTGACCGCCGGTCATTTCAAAGGCTTGTTCGGGAAAGCCTCCGGTAGCGCCAACGGTGCGACGCAAAGTGACTATGGCGTCGTCGGTTACGCCAAGCAAAGGTCAGCAAACGGCTTCCTGGGCAATGGTTTCGGCGTATATGGCACTGCAGAGCTGGACCCTTCGGCAGACAACAATAATACGATGAATGGCTACGGTCTCTACGGCAAGGCCAGTTTGCTAGGTAGTGCATCAGGTCTGGCCAACACTTACAATTTATATGGAGCCTATGCCGACGCGACGTCGGCGGACCCGGGCGCCAGCTGGACGACTACGAATTACGGAATTTACGCTACGGCGGCCAACGCCGACGTCAACTGGGCGGGCTATTTCGTCGGCAACGTCTATGCTTCGGGAAATGTCGGCATCGGCACGACGGCGCCTCTGGGCAAACTGCAAACGGCACTCGACGTCAACGATACCGACGTCACCAACGGCTTAGGCCAATTCATGGTCGCCGGCACGACCAACGGCAATAAGCATTTGATCATGGGTTACAACACGACGAGTAACTACGGTTACCTGCAAGGCAACACTTTCGGTTCGACCTGGGACAACTTGATGCTCGAGCCGAAGGGCGGCAACGTCGGCATCGGTACCACCAGTGCCGTGGCGAAGCTCGAAGTCAACGGCGGCGTCAAGATCGGCACGCATGCGACCTGCGACGCGAGCAATGCCGGCGCCATGCGCTGGACGGGTTCCGACTTCGAA
>JAYVBB010000741.1:0-2361 GCA_043750715.1 Pseudomonadota bacterium
CAACGTCACCGCGAATTAAGGGAACGCGGCCTTCGGCCCGCCGTCCTGGCCCGTGGCGAACGCTTCGGAGCTCTTGCGCACGTCCGCCCACGCCGGCGCCGGCGGCGCCGGCGGGCTCTGATCCGCGGCCCGGTAGGAGTGCGCTTTGATTTCCCGGTCGATGTTGAAGATGCGGTAGCAGGGCGTGTGGTGCTCGTTCTGGTAGTCGGCGATCGGCACGACGTAGATCGTGCCGTCGGGGCGGCGCCAGCCGTCGTCGTAGAGTTTCCGGCAGTCCTGCATCGACACGGCGGTATGTTCCAGCGCGTGACCGTGCTCGTAAATCCACGTCCCGATCGAGAAGTAGGCGTCGGCGGCATGCCGGGGCGAGAAGCCCAGCGCGTCGAGCCATTCGGTCGCTTGCTCGTCGGCCTCCTGCTCCATCGTGTAATAGCCCAGGTCCTCGGCGTCCGCCTTCTCGAGCACTTCGCGGGCCGGGCCGCGCGCCTCTTCCAGCCGCGCTGTCAGGAGCTTCAACGCCTGTTCTAGCGTCTGCGCGTCGCCCAAGTCCTGAGCCAGCACGCCGAGCCGGCCGTCCTGGCCCGTGAACTCGACGCCCACGGCTTCCCGCGTCAAAGCCAGCTTCGAGGCTTCGTCGTCCTTCAGAGCGATCTTCGACGCGCAGGCCGTGGCCAGCGTTTCCCATTTCCTGTAAGCGACCAAGCCGTTGCCGTGCAGGGATTCGGACGGGAAATCTCCAAAGGCGCTTTCGCCGTCTCCCGTGACGAAGTCCCGGAAGCGGTCGCAATCTTTCGCTCCGCTGGCGCCGTCGCCGACGGCGGAGAGCAGCAGGTTCCAGATTCCGAAGAACAGCTCGGAAGGGTAGTGCTGGCCTTCCACCTTTTTGTTGGCGAACAGGATCGTGCTCGCCTCGTTGACGCTCAGTCCGAACGCACGCAGCGACTCGTCCGGCGTCGGTCGCCCGGCTTCCGAGTGCTCTTTCAAACGATAGTAGTAGTTGTACTTCTCTTCCGAGGCCGACGGGTGGGCCCGGTAATAATGGCCGAGCTCGTGCGCCAGGGTCGCGACGAACTGGGCTTCGTCGGGGTAGGTGGCGAAGATTCCCGTGTGAAACACGACAGCCGGGGAGGTCGCGTAAAACACCAGACGCTTGGCTCCGGCCTTGCGCTCGAGAGTCCCGCCGAGGCGGCAGTTCTCTGCCGCGACCAGCTCCTTCGTTCCGCCGGCGGCGCCTTCCATCCTGAGCGTGCAGGAAGGGTGCTCCTGGTTGTACCAGGAGACGAAAGCTCCGAGAGTCGACGCCGTGTAAGCGCGTTGAATGCAGCGCTTGGTCGGTGCCGGCTCGATCGTCCCCGAGGGTGCGAGGAAGGCCTTCGCCGCGGTCTGCGTCAGATGTTCCCTGGCTTCGAAGCGGATGGGAACGTCGAGGCAGACCGGGACCGACGACACGAAGGCGTTCGGGTCGGCGTTCTTCCAGACCTTGGCGGAGGGCTTCGGGACGAAGCGCAGGCGGTCCGGATACTCCTCGCGAAGGTACGCGTCGATGCGGTCGATCCAGAACTGGGCGCGCTGAGTCAGCTGGTGGGCCGCGGGGAGAATCTGCGTCGGACCGCCGAGCTCCATGAACGGAATGATCACGTCCCGGAATTCGTCTTCGGAGGTCTTCTCCCACTGCCAGGAAGTCCCCGACCGCGTCGGCGCATCCTCTTCGTGAAGAACGGCGGAGGCCGTGCCGTTGCCCGGCGTGCGGCAAGCGGGGGCGAGGGCCAACAAGGCGGCGGCGAGGCTGCAAAGGGAGCGGGGCATGCCCGGAATTTATCATTTCGGATCGGGGAGTTGCAAGCTACCGGTAGCCAGCGGTGGCAGCTCCCCCACGGGCGAGGTAGAAATCCGGATGGTCGCTCCCGCCGAATTCGCCAACCGTTTCGAATCCCTGCTCGCTCAGCGTCAGGTGGATTTCCGGCCGCTCGCAGTGGGGACGCTGCAACTCAACGTGACGAAGCTCTGCAACCAAGCCTGCGTCCGCTGCCACGTCGACGCCTCGCCGCGCCGCCGGGAAATGATGAGCGACGCGGTCGTCGAGCAGTGCCTGAAGCTGCTCCAGACGAATCCGCGGCTCGGTAAATTGGACGTCACGGGCGGCGCGCCGGAGCTGCATCCGCGGTTTCGCGAGCTGGTACGCCGGGCGCGAGCGCTCGGCAAGCACGTCATGGTCCGCCACAACCTGACGGTGACGCTGGATCCCCATCCCTTGACCAAAGAGAGCCAGAGTTACCTGCCGGAATTTTTCGCCGAGCAAGGGGTCGAAGTCATTTCCTCGCTCCCGTATTACCAGGAATTCTTCACGGACAAGCAACGAGG
>JAYVBB010000742.1:0-3788 GCA_043750715.1 Pseudomonadota bacterium
GAAGCGATCGACGAGCACATCGGCACGATGCGGATGTCGATCGCCGCGTTTTCCAAGCCCCAGCCCCGCGCCGACCAGCTTTTCGCGGTCAAAGCGAAGGGCGAGAGCATGATCGGCGCTGGCATTTTCGACGGTGACTGGCTGGTGGTAAAGCTCGACCAGGAGCCGCCCAAGGAAAGCATCGTCGTCGCCCGGATAGACGGCGACGTGACGGTGAAGCGCCTTATGAAGGACAAGACCGACGGCTGGCTGCTGCAGCCGGAGAACCCGTCGTTCAGCCCGCTCTACGCGAAGGACCAGCCGTTCGAGATCGTCGGGCAGGTGCTGGCGTTGCAGCGGTCGTTGACCTAAAAGTGAAGGCCTCCGGCGGGGGCTCTCCACCGGCGATCTTCGGATGGCGGGCAAACATGTTGTTTGGGACGGCGGGCGACTCGGGGCGGCGTCAATGGGCCGGCAACTTGGCAGCCAACGCTGCGCGTCGGCATCCAATCTTGCTGACGGCCCGGCGCGTCCTCATCAGCCCTTCGTCGACGAAAGGGCGGAAAGGCATCGTTTGGGCGGCCCTTCTTCGAAGAAGGAATGCCTGGGGCATCTTCCAGGGGGTCCTTCTTTAAAGAAGGGCAGTTGACTAGGATTGCAACGTTCACGCTGAACGTTGCAATTTCAGTCAAGTCAGTCTCAACGCTGAAACAATGGGTTAGCGAGACAAGTCACGACGTGCGCACTTGTCTGACCAACACAACGACTGCACTGCGAAACTTAGTCATTTCCTTCACCTCCACCGGTGGAGGTGAACTCACCAAAAGCGTTCCGGGCCAAGAGCAACGTCGCTTGCCGACGCGAAGCGTTGGCTGGCGGATTGCTGGCCCGCCACCGTCGCCGAGCGCTACCCCTCTTCAATACAATATTGCTGCCCGCCATCCGAAGATCGCCGTCTGGAGCCGCCCCCGAGGGCGCGGCTCCGGATGGTGATCTGAGGATCGCCGGTGGAGAGCCCCCGCTGGAGGCACTTTCGTCGGCGGGCAATCAATCCATCAAGACGATCGCATCGCCCTTTTTGACGACGCCTTCGCGGAGCGTCGCCAGATAAACGCCGACGCATCCAGCGTGCTTCTTCGCCACCGTCTTCAACACCTGGATCCTGGGCATCGCCGTCTCGGGATCGAGGTTGATGATCACGCAGCGCGGATCCTTCTTCACGACCATCGTCTCGAGGGTGTCGCCGATCTTCAGGCGTTTGCCCACCAGCTCGTCTTCGAAGTAGGGCTTGGCGTCCGTCCACCGCACGTAGAAATTGGCCCGGAACTGCCTGTGGTCGATGGGCACCTCGGCCTCGCCGGCTAGCGCCGCCAACGTATCGAGCGAAAAGAGCGAGAGCGGCCGGGAGTCCTGCATCCCCTTCTCGGAGAAGCGCAGCGTCGCGCCGCCACCCTTGGGTTTCAGCTCCGCGAGGAGGGCCGGATCGTCGATCCGCCGCTTGGCTCCAGCCGGAGTCGTCACCTCGACGCCGAACGTCGGGGCGGTCGGATACTTCACCCCGACCTTCGGCTGCTCGAGAAACCGCGGCTTGAACAGCAGCATGTCCGGCTGCTCGCGCGCCGAGTGCCAGGGGAAATTGTCCCCTTCCTTAGCTTTGGCGTCGTCGACGAAAGCGAACACGCGGTCACCGGTCACGCCGGTGTAGGCGACGTAGACTTCGTCGAGGTCTTCCCCGGCCATGCTTTTCACGGGATAGCGTCGGAGAATTTCGAGGCGGCCGATCGGCGTCGTGGTCATTTCGCAATGCTATGCGTCATTTGGACATCTTCCCACGCGAAATTTCACGTGATAGAACCAATTGATTGGCCAGCTGGCCAAGATACGGCAACGGGAAAGGGACGAACATGCGAACCACGAAAAAAGCTTTGATTTTAACTACTTCGGTCATTCTGGCAGGCTGCGGCCGGCCGGCGACGGACGACGCCAGCGACACGATGATCGTTGGGGGTACCCGAGTTTCCCCCACCGACGTGATCGCAAAATCGACCGTTGCGCTGGTGACCCCGGACGGCTGGCAGTTCTGCACGGGATCTCTGGTCTCCCCGAAAACGGTCGTCACCGCATCCCACTGCCTCGAAGGCTATGACGAGAGCCGCCTCTACGTCTCCTTCGGGACGGTCGCCCAGGAAGCCTCGTTCGTGAGCTCCCGCCTCCGCTACGCCACGCGCACCGTGATGAACCCGAACTTCGACACGGCGGCGATGGACATGGACGTCGCCACGCGCGCGCCCAACGACATCGCCGTGATCGTCATGAATTCCGCGGCGCCGTCCGGCTACACGCCGGTCAAGATGCTGAAGGCGACCGACGCGCTTCACGTCGGCGAAGCCCTGACGCTCGCCGGCTTCGGCCTGACCAACGCCACCTTCGGCACCTCCGGCGTCCTGCGCAAGGTCGACGTCAAGCTGGCGAAGGAAGCCACCACCGCCAAGGAAATCGAGTACGACGCTTCGAACGGCGGAAAAAGCGCCTGTATGGGTGACTCCGGCGGCCCGGCGTTCGTGAAGCGCGACGGCAAGCTGGTGCTGGTCGGCGTCACCTCGCGCGGCTCGGGCGCCTGCAACGCGGAAGGCATCTACACCGACGTGCGGCAGTTCCGCGCCTGGATCAGCAGCACGGCCGGGATCTCGATCTAGAATACTCTTGACCACGGGGAGCCACGGACGGAGTCTTGCAGCATAACTTCTCGCTGCAGGATTTCGCCCATGGCTCGCTCCTCCGCTCTTCTGGTTGCCGTCTCACTCGGATTCTTTTCAAGCGCCGCTCTC
The DNA here is from genome assembly GCA_043750715.1 of Pseudomonadota bacterium. GTDB lineage: Bacteria > Bdellovibrionota_B > Oligoflexia > Oligoflexales > CAIYRB01 > CAIYRB01. Next base: position 2,808 of record JAYVBB010000742.1, read on the forward strand.
GCCGGTAGCATCGTCTCGGTGAACAAGGGCAAGGAGAGCGCAATCCTGAAGCTCGACGCCGGAGAAGGCGAGGGCATCAAGTCGGGCGACTCGATCTCCTTCGAAGCAGGCGGCGAGACGATCGAAGCGGAAGTGCTTGGCGTGAGCGGCAAGAGCCTCCGCCTAAAAGTGCTCTTCGGACTCGACAGCCTGAAACAGGGCCAAAAAGCGCGCCTCTCGTCCAGCAGCACCGCCGCCGCGCCGGCACCGGCGCCGGCGAAGAAAGAACCCGCTCCGGCCCGCCAGGATCGGTCGGAATCCGCAACCAAATCCGAGTTCGTGCTCGGCGCCGGCGGCCGCTCGCATCCTTTCAGCGGTGACCTCCGGGCTCCGTGGTTCCTCCGCACGCCGATGGTCTACTCCGATCACGCCGTCTACGGTCCGCTCAACCCGGCGCAAGTGACCCGGGTCGCCACCTGGGCCGTTGCCGGCGGCGCCGAGGTCCTGGACTTCAAAACCCAGACGAAGAACGACGCGGAAAAAGTTACGACCGACGGCGACGCCCAGATCGTCGGCTTCACCGGCGTCGTCAACATCCAGTCCGGCATCCACATCGGACTGGTTTACGGCCAGTCCGCCCTTAGCGCCAAAACCAAGGTCGACTTCGAAACGGAGACGGCGCTGATCAAGGACGAAGACTACAAATACAAAGCTTCCTACGACGAGATGACGTTCCTCTTCGGGATGCCGGTGACCGACAACGTCTCGATCGGCGTTGCCTACGCCCAGCTGTCCAACAAGAACAAATTCGACGACTCGGACAGCGAGTCGACGTCCTATCAAATCCTGCGCCCGGGCGTGACGTACTACACCCAGCAGTACGAGGTCGGCGTGGTCTATTCGCCGCCGATCGACATCGAAGAGAGCGACGGCAGCGCCCAGGAGCCGAGGGAATTTCTCTTCCACGCCCAGTACCGCACGAGCGACGGCAAGTCGGCAGGC
>JAYVBB010000743.1:0-10687 GCA_043750715.1 Pseudomonadota bacterium
CTAGGGCGTCGAACTCCATGAGTCCAGGCTGGCCCGGTTCGATGAAGCGTTTGCATTCGATCACCAGGTCGAACAGCGTGTTCTCGTCCGTGCAGAAGAGTCCGCCGTCGACTTCGGCGGTCGGCTTGCCGAGGTATCCCCAGGCGATTGCCGCGGAGTCGTAGGCGCCGACGAAAGTGCCCGCCCGGATCTGGGCGCCGACCGCGGCGTCGGTCTCGACGGGTGAATAGTCCATTACCGAAGAGAAGTAGGTGGTGTCGCCGGGATCGCCGGTTTTCAGGTACTGGTCGATCGCGGCGTTGTATTTCGCCGCCGAGCCTTTCAGCGTCGCTTTGGCGACGAAGTTGTGACGAAGGCCGAGGGTATGGCCGACTTCATGGGCAACGACGGTGGTCACGAGGTCGAGCGACGTGCGCTTGATCGCTTCGTCGGAGTCCGCCTGCAGAAGGTTGCCGAACAGGCCCGAGAGCTCGACCGAGTCGAGACCCCGGCCGCAGATTGCCTTGACCCCGGCCGGTGCCTGATGCCCGTGCGCGTCCGGCAAGAAGCTCTTCACCCGTTGCGCGAAGGACTGCTTGCCGTAGAAGTACCAGGCAGACGGCAGGATGACGTAACTCTGGATGGTTTGCCCGGTGAGCGGGTCCGAGATGAACTGGGCGTAAGCCGAGGTGCGCTCGTCGTCGTTCAGCCATTGCACCACGTTGTATCCCGGTTCGAGCGCCGTCACGTCGGCGGGCGCATCGACGACCGTAAGGTATTCGCCTCCGAGAACCGCGTTCCAATATTTGATGCCGGCGGCGACCGCGTCTCTGACGTCGGGAGGGGTGTTCGCGGAAATGCTCCAGACGATCGGATCGCGGATGTCCCACCGCCGCGCGTTTTCGACTCGTGCCGGCGTCGTGCCGATGAACGTCGGGTTGTTCAGAAAGTAACCCGCGCGCTGGGTTGCCATCAGCTCGGTGCCGTCCAACGCGGTGAAGCCTTCCTTCGGCGAATAGGGCCGGAGCGTGTATTGGAACTGCCCAGGGGAGTCGGTCTGTCCCGCAGAGGTAGTAGGAGTTACGTCGACCGTCTGACTGACGAACAGAGCCTCGTTGCGGACGAAAGCCCGGTCGATGTGAGCACTGTTCAGCTCCGAACCTGGCGAAATGCCCGAGCTCAGGAGGTCGGATACGTAGCCTTCCATGCCTTTGTCGAAATCGATGTAATAGATCCCGTTGCCGGTCGGCTCCTCGACATCGAATTCGGCGATCAGCGTTTTGGACGCGATGCCAGGCGTCTGCATGTCGGGTGTCGTCTCGTCGACGACCATCGCGATGCTCCCGGCGTTGAGTTCGAAGCGCACGATCACGGAGTCGAGGGCATAGGGTTCGAGAGACGGACGGTCCATGACGACGCCGGGGGTGAACAGGAACTTTTGCTCGAAGGCCGCGTCCTTGAGCGAGAGCCGATAGCCGTCGTTGCGCGGCTCGACGAGGAAGGACTGACCCTCGCCGGACGACGAGTCGTCATTCTTCTTGCAGGCCGGAGTCAAAGACAGACAAATGGCGGCCAGTATCACCTTGCGCATGGTTCCCTCGTCGATGCTCGAAATTCTTGGAAGTCCAAAAAGTATACTTCAAAATGTCGTCGAATTCAGGCTAAACTGCCTTCGTGAGAGGGAGGTCCCTTTGATCGCAGTCATCGCCGGCGGCAGTGGACTCACCGGGTCCTTCCTATTGAAGAATCTGCTGACCGATCCTGCCATCTCGGGCGTCGTTGCGGTCGGGCGGAAGCCTCTGGGGGCCGCGCATCCTAAGCTCACGCAAGTTCTGGTTCTCGACCTCGCGCAGCTGCCGACGGTCGCCGCCCGGCTGCGCGGCGACCTGTTCTTTTGCTGCCTCGGGACGACGATCAAGAACGCCGGATCCAAGGATGCCTTCCGCAAGATCGACTTCGACGCGGTCGTGGCGTTCGGCACCATCGCCCGGGAGCATCGGGCGAGGTCGCTGGTCGTCGTCTCGGCGATGGGCGCTAGCAAAAATTCGCGCATCTTCTACAACCGCGTCAAAGGCGAAGCCGAGGCAGCGCTTGAGGCCTTGGGTCTGAAGCGCCTGGTGCTGTTCCGGCCGGCTCTGCTGGTCGGACCGCGGCAGGAGTTTCGTCTCGGGGAAGTCATCGCCACGAAAGTGCTGGGCCCGGTCTCGGCCCTGCTGCCGACCTTGTCCAAGAACGTCGTCACGGACGTTCCGCAGCTGGCGACCCGGATGCTGGAAGAGGGTAAACGCCCCACGCCCGCCGGCAACTGCGTCATCGTAGCGGTCCACATCTGACGGGCGTTTAGCGCCGGTCAAGATCACGTAAAGTTGTGGAGCGCGCGTTGACTTGCGTGTAAGTTGAAGGCAAGTCTCTCGACATCGAAAAATCGAGGTGCCCGATGCGTGATCTAGACCGCCGGTTGCTGGCCAAGGGTTTATTCAGTGCTTCGCTCGCCGCCTACGGCGGCCTGCACGTCGAGACTGCTTACGGTGCGGCGCCAGATTACGACGGCGATTGCGGCGTGACTTCCGGCAGCCCCCGGGTCGACGGCTTCATCATCTGGACGCGGATCCCGAAGGCGAGCCGGCCGGGCGATGCCGACTTCAATGTTCGCTACGAAGTCGCGACGGATCAGACGTTCCGCACCGCCACGATCGTGGCCCAAGGGCAAATCCCGACGGGGTCGCGCCAGGACTTCACTGTGAAGCAGCGCATCGAGGGCCTGACTTCCGATTCGGTCTACTACTACCGGTTTACGACGACGACCGGCTACCTAAGCGACATCGGCCGTGCCCGCACGGCCCCCGGTTCCGCCAGCCGTCGCGCCCAGCTGTCGTTCGGTGTGGTGTCCTGCCAGGCTTTCAGCGTCGGCACCTACGCGCCTTACGCGGCGTTGGCCCGGGACGACATCGATTTCGCGATCCATCTCGGCGACCACATCTACGAAAAGGACTCCGGCCGCGCCGGCGCCCCCGATCCGCTGAACAACAAAATCGCCAAGACTCTGACGGATTTTCGCAAAAAATATCGCTATTACCTGAGCGACCCGGCCTGGCGGGCGGCTAGGAAGAATTTTACGTGGATCGACATCTGGGACGATCACGAGGTCTTCAACAATTACGCCGCGAACGACATCGACACAGATTCCGCCCGCTTCACGGCTGCCTATCAGGCCTTCTCGGAATTCATGCCGATCGCCAGCGAGCTCGAGAGCGAGAGCGGCCTGCCGAAGCTCGTCATCCAGGATGCGTTCGATTTCGGACCTCTGGTCCAGGTGCTGGCGTTGGATCAGCGTCAATACCGCTCGCCGATGCCCTGCGAAGACGACTTCATCGTCGTCCCGTGCGCGGAAGCGCGCGCGCCCGGTCACACGATGCTCGGCCAGAACCAGAAAGCCTGGTTCAAAGGCCAGCTCGGCGCCAGCCCGGCGAAATGGAAACTCGCCCTGAGTGAAGTCGTCGTGTCGCCCTTCGCCGTGCCGGCGCGTCCTGACCGCAACGGCCTGCGCCTCGGCCGCGACCTCTATGACGACAACCAGCTCGGCTTCACCGAAGACGGCCTGATGTTCAACCTCGATGCTTGGGACGGCTTTCCGACCGAGCGCGCCGAGCTGCTGAACTTCATCAGCCGCGAGCGGATCAAGAACGTCGTCTTCGCGACGGGCGACGTGCACGCGGCCTTCGACATCGTGTTGCACCCGGACGGCGCCGTGCGCGGCGGCGAAGGTTGCGCCGTCGAAGTCGTCGGAGCAGCGATCTCGTCCTGGCCCCTGCAACCAGGTCTGACCAAGATCTGGGGTGAGGATGCCAACCGGATTCTGTCGGAAAAGAACCCGCAATTCGCGTGGACCGACTACGCGTCCAACGGCTACACGAAGCTGACGTTCACGGAAGCCGCGATGACGGTCGAGCATTTTGCCGCGGAAAGCGTGACGAATGCCCGCTCGCCCGTGCGAATGGTGCGCCGGGCGTCGGTGCCGGCGGGTCGCTCGCAGTTCGTCTAGGGGGCGCAGCTTCCGGTCATCAGCCCGAAGTGCGATTCACCCGAGAAGTCGGCCTTCTTAGATCCCATGTAGTAAAGGAAGAGCTGGTTCTGGACGAACGTCGCCGTCGGACCTCCGACGATCGCGTCGTTCCAGGATCCCGCCGTGTGGTCGACGACGGGATTGTCCGGGTCGGCTTCCCAAACGATGCCGTCTTCGCTGTAGGCCTGGCCGATGCGCAGGGTCTCGTCGGCCGCGATGCCTGCGTAAAATAGGTGGTAGCCTTTGACCGGGTCGGGCGTCACTTGCGTATGAGCAACTCCGTTCACTTCGAAAGGTTTGCCGCCGCCGACGAACACCGGTTCGGGCCGTTTGGTCCAGGTCCTTCCGTCGGCTGACTCGGCGAGGCCGATCCGGGCGTAGCGGGTTTCCCCGGAAACGGCGCCGAAGGCGGTGTACCAGAGGCGCCAGCGGTCTTTCTCGATCAGGAGCGAGGGCTCGAGGACGCCTCCGGCGCTGCCGCCGTCCCCCGTAGGGATCGGCATCTCCCAGGGCAGACTGGCGACCAGGACCGGCTCGGGTGTTTTGACCCAGCTTTTGCCGTCCGTCGAGTCAGCGCGGCCGATGACGTGAATGCTGTTGGGCTTCGGGCTGCGGTCGCCCGTGTAAAGCATCACGAGAGCATCGCCGGTGACCAACTTAGCCACCGAGACGGTTTCGATCCCTTGCTCGTCGATGCCGGCGGTGCCCGGACGAAGAACCAATACGGTGTCTTTGACGAGGTCCTTGGGATCGTCCCAGTGGACGCCGTCGGCGCTTTCCGCTAGCACCGGTCCAGCGAGCCACTCCGCTTCACCGACCCGCTCGCCGCCGGTGTACCAGAGGCGGAACTTGCCCGAGTCGAAGAAAATGAACGGGTCGAAGGCGAGGCCGAGCCAATGAAAGTTCGCGCAGTCGCCGCCAAATTCGGCAGCGAGCGCCTTGTCGCACTTTCCCGCGTCTTTCGTTTTGAGAGGAAAACCGTCCGGGTGGTTCTTGAACTTCGGAAACTTGCAGACGGTTGGCGTCTCTTCGGCCTTCCCGTCGCGACCTCCGTCATCGGTGCCGGGTTCTTCCACCGGCGGTTCAGCCGCGGGGGGAACGTCTTCGGCCTTCTTGTCCTTCTTTCCTTCCCCGCACGTGACGACGCAAAGCGCCAGGGCGGCGACGAGAAGCAGAGGGAAGAGGCGGCTCGAGCTCATGGGGAGTATTCGGAACCAAACAACTCGCCCTGCACCATTCCATTCCTAACCCTCCGAAACTTCGAACTATCCAAAAGGGGAGTCGAACCGTCCAAGCCGTACTTTCGAGCAAACACCTCGAAGGTCTTTTCGATTTGGGTGGCATAGACGCCTTCCCCCGACATGCGGGAGCCGAAACGCGCGTCGTTCAGCTCGCCACCGCGTACGTCCAGAATGCGGGCTTTGACCCGTCCAGCTTTGAGCGGGTACTCGCGTTCGAGCCAGTCGAGGAAAATCGGTTTAACGGCGAGCGGCAAGCGCAGCATGACGTAGTGGGCCGACAGCGCTCCCGCCTCTTTGACGGCTTTGAGGAGTAGGGGGATCTCGCCGTCCGTCAAACCGGGGATCACCGGCGCCATGAGCACGCTCACCGGAATCCCCGCGGCGCGGAGGCGGCTGATGGCGTCGAGCCTCGCTCGAGGCGTCGGAGTGCGCGGTTCCATCGACTTCGCGAGTTTTTCGTCGAGCGTCGTGACGGAGACGTTCACCTTGATCAGATTCCGCCCCGCCATTTCCTTGAGCAGGTCGAGGTCGCGTAGCAGCAGCACGTTCTTGGTGATGATGATCGCGGGGTTGCGAAACGCGTTCAACACTTCGAGGCAACGGCGCGTGAGTCGGTAGCGACGCTCTGCCGGTTGATAGCAATCCGTCACGCCGGAAAACGCGATCGGCTGCGGATGCCAGCCGGGTTTCAGGAGCGCCTCTTCCAGGAGCGCGGGCGCGTTCTCCTTCACCATGATCTTCGATTCGAAGTCGATGCCGGGGCCCATCGCGAGCGTTTCATGAGTCGGCCGCGCGAAGCAGTAGGAGCAGCCGTGCTCGCAACCTCGGTAGGGGTTGACGCTGAATTCGAAGCCGACGTCGGGGCTGTCGTTTTGGGTCAGGACCGACTTCGAGTTGTCGGAAAAGTACTGCGTCCGCACCGGGCGCTCGTCCTGGATTTCGCCGTCGGGACCCCAGTCCGGACTGGTGATCTCCGGCTCCGTCCGGGTGGACTCGAACCGGTTGTGCGGGTTGGCCAGGGCGCCGCGGCGGGAAGGCGGGGTTTTGGGCGGCAAAGTCATCGGGGCTGATTATAGAGAAAGCAGCTGACTAGGCAAGAGTTGCCCGTATTCGCCGATCATGCCGCGTACCTTACAATAAAGATATGGACCCCATTACTAGGGAAATAGAAAGACCTCGCGCGACGCTTCCGGACGCGACGTATTTCATGAAAGTCTTACGACGGCAGGCGCCGTTCGTATTGCCGCTTGCCGCTTTATTGGCGCCGCTCGCGCTGATCATTGGTCTGAACCAAAAAGACTCGTTCACGTCGCACACCTCGGCCGTGTACGACAACCGTGATACGTCGGAACCCATCCCGCGCTTTCCTTATTATCCACGTTTCGCGCAAGTGGCGGATTCCTTTAAGACGAAAGTCTACGACGTCGAGTTTCTGTGGCAGGTCGCAAAGGACGTAGGCTTGACCCAGGTCAAGAGCGACGAGAGCCCGTTTCGGACGGCGGTACGCAGAGTTCTGCCGCAGGCCCTCGAGCCGTGGCCGCAGCCCAAACCCCGCGAGCTGCCGGACGACCTGACTACGAAGTCGTACATGGCGCAGTACATGCGCGGTAAATTCGCGGCGTACACCGACGACAAAAAGAATTCGCTGTCGCTGATGGCGACTGGCGACGATCCGTTCGAAGCCAAGCGCCTCGCCGAAGCGGCGATGGAACTCTTCATCCAAAGCGAGCTGCGCTTCGAGGCCGAGGGCGTCGAACGCCAGCGCGACCTCGACGCCAGCTTTCTGCGCGAAATGACGAAGGGCGAGGCGGAAGCCGAGCGGAAGCCCGCGCCGGTGCAACCATCCACCGAGGAAGGTCGCCTGGCGGATGCCGAGGCTGAGCTCCTCGACAGGCTTTCCGCGGTGAAAGCCGAGCTCGACCAGGAGAAGAATCACGGGTCCGCCGTACGCGCCGCGCTGGAGGCCGATCTCGCCCGGCTGGCAACCAAGCTTCAGCCTTCCCACCCCGAGGTCATGGCGAAGCAAGACGAGCTCAAAGCCTTGGGCAAAGGCGACGACCAGGCGCTGCGCAGCCGGCTCGCTCAGCTGCGGCAGAAACTGGCCGAGGTCCGCGATCAGCAGCGCCGGCTAGGCTTCAAAGTCTCAGCGGGCGAAGGCAGGTTCGACGGCATCGCCAAGAACAAAGGCAGCTTTCTCCCGACTCTCTCCGATCGGGTGAGCGAGCTCACGCTAGAGCAGAGTCGGATCGCGAAGCAGGCAGAGACCCCTTCAATGCGAACACGGATCAGAGTCGCGGTGCCGGCGACCTATGACGAGATGCCGACCTCGGCGTCGCGTCGCTCGACTATCCTCGGCCTCGGGATGCTGCTCGGCCTTCTGCTTCTGGTCGTCACCGCCCTCCGCGAGTACTGGTCTCCGCTCGCCCGTGACCGGTGGCGCGTCGAAGGGCGCGTCAAGACCCCGATTCTCGTCGAGCTGTCGCGTGCGGGTCTGCAGCGCTATCCTTCGATCTCGCCGCAGCTCGCCGGCATTCTCCGCGAGAGCGTCGAATCCAACCCCGAACGCCGCAATCCGGCGTCGCAGATCCTGCTGGCATATCGCCGCCTCGAGCTCGAAATCCGCCGCCACGCGAAAGGTCCCGTGGTGCTTTTGATCAACGCCAGCGCGGACAACCGGTCCGGCGCGTTCATTCAGAATTTCCTGAACGTCAGCGCCACCGAAAGCGCCGCCGGCGTCCTGATGATCGACTGCGACTACCGCGATCCGGTCGTCCCGGCCGACGAGCGCGTGCATTCGGTCGGCGACTTCCCGGCGTTTCTCCAAGGCAAGGTCGCTTGGAAAGACGTTCGCCTGCCGCGGGGTCCCGACCGGGCCTTTGACCTTTTGCCTGCGCCGGCACAGGCGAGCGAAGCACCGAGGGCCTACCGCGTCGACGTGCTGCAAAAGCTCTTCGCGAATCTTGCTCGGTCCTATTCGCGCATCTACCTCCGTGGCCACGACGTGCGCCAGGTGATCGACAACGAGGCGCTGGTGCAGGCCGCGACCGATTGCTTCCTGGTAGTGGACGGACGCTCCACCACGTTCGCGGAAATCGAACGCTCTCTATCCTTCCTGAACCGCGACAAGCTACGCGGCCTGATCCTCATCGGTACCTGATCCATGACTCTCTGGCGTGACATTTCGCTCGCGGCTGCGGCATTTCTCGTCGCTTGCTTTGCCGTGCTCCAACTGCAGTTGCAGCCGGACTATCTCCCCGCGGCGGTGTTTCCGGTCGTGCTCCTCGGCATCTTGGGCTCCCTGCCGTATCTCGTCCGGATCCAGCCGTTCACGGTCGTGGCGGCCGTGATGTTCTTTGCGATCGTCCTCGACGAGAAGTCTTATCCTTTCAATGAATGGACTCCGGTCACCGAGCAGCTCGGGCCGCTCTTCTTCGACAACTTCTCGGAGCTGCTGCCGGTGCCCGGGCTGCATCTGACGCCCTTCGAGTTTTTGAGTTTCGTCCTCGGACTCGGCTTCGCCTTCGTGCTCGGGCGCGACGAGGTCGCGAACGTCCTCCGCTCCGACCGCTTTCGTGTTGTCGTGGCGCTGTCTCTTGCGATCCCCGTCGCGAGCTTCGTCTCGGTCTTGCACGGCCAGCTGGCTGGCCAGAGCCTTTCCATTGCGCTGACGCAGGTGCGCTCGCTTCCGATCATGGGCCTGTGGACCTACATCGGATACGTGGCCTGTCGGGAGCCGCGCGACGTCCTGACGCTGGGAAAGGTCGTAGTCCTGGGGACTCTTTTCAAAGCGCTGCAGGGCTGGTGGGCTTACGTCGTCGAGTTCGGCATGGAAATGGGACGTCGCGAATTCCTGATCGAGCATCTGACCTCGGAGCACATGGTCATCGCGATGGTGGTCGTCGCCTTGGTCTGGTACCGCTGCCGTCGTCACCTCTTTCATGACCTCGCCGCGATCGCGGCGCTCGCGACGATCGTCGTGCCCTACGTCCTCAACGAGCGCCGGGCGTCGTTCATCGGCGTGTTTCTGACTCTGGTGTTCATCCCCGTGATTTATTGGCGAAGCATCCGGAAGTGGCACGTCGGCTTCGGCGCGATGATCATGATTTGCGGTCTTGCGTTCCTTGGCGCCACCTGGAGTGCGTCCGGACCGGTCGGCATTCCCGCGCGGACGGTGCAAAGCCTGCTCGAAAAAGATCCTTCGGGCGAGCTCGACTACCGGGACGTCGAGAACTTCGACCACTACAGCAGCATCATGGAACAACCGGCGGCCGGCATGGGCTTCGGCGCACGCCTCAAAATGGCAATCGATCTCACCGACATCTCTTCGGTCTATCCTCTTTACGACGTCCTGCCGCATAACAACATTCTTTGGCTCTGGTCGCTCGGCGGGCCCCTGATGATGGGGGCGTTCGGCGTAACGATCGCCTTCGCCGTCGCCGTGTTCCTCCGCCTCGGGCGGTTGACGCGCGACCCGACCCTCGTTTTGCTTTCCTTCATCGGCTTCGGCATGGTGGTGCGCTGGCTCGTTTACGCTTATGCCGATCTCGGCTTCGTTTTCTTCCGTTTGACCGCTCTGCTCGGGCTCGTGATCGGAATGGCCATCCGCTATTCCCACCGGCTCGCGGACCGGGAAGGAGTGGTGCTTGAAACGGCATGACCTGGGGCTTTGGCTTTGCCTCGTGCTGCTCGCTCAGGGCTGCGCCCCGACCATTCCGGCCGAGGACTTGAGCCTCGCGATGGCCGGCAATACGTTCAACCGGATCGGCGACTACGTCATCAGCGCCAACGATCAGATCGCCGTGAAAGTCTTCGGTCAGGACAATTTGACGGGAAGCTACGTCGTCTCGCCCACAGGGGCCGTGACCTTTCCGCTCGTCGGTTTCGTCCAGGCGGGAGGGCTGACGACGGCGCAGCTGCAGGACCGCCTGCAAAAAGGCCTGAAACCCTACGTCAAAAATCCTCTGGTCTCCGTCACCGTCGCGGGGCGGGACAGCTACCAGGTGTTCTTCTCGGGCGAGCTCGCCCGCCCGGGCGCCGTGACGATGCAAAGCCGCACGACACTGCTCCAAGGGATCGCGCTGGCCGGCGGCCTCAGTCGCTATTCGTCGGGAAGGATCGTATTGCTCCGCCAGACTCCGACGGGAGCGATCAAAAGGTACGCGACCACATACTACAAGCTGCTGACCGGCAAGAACGGCCTCGACCGTTTCATGCTGGAGCGCGGCGACATCGTGCACGCGGAGTAAGAGGTGTCGACTCTCATCTCGCTGTTCATCATTCTGCACTTCGTGCTCGCGGGCATCGCGATCGAGAAGGTGCCGCGGTTTTTCACGACGAAAGTGCTGGCCTGTGCGTTCGTGTACTTCTTCGCCGTGCACGTCGCATTCGGCTACGTCCTGAAGGC
>JAYVBB010000744.1:0-5625 GCA_043750715.1 Pseudomonadota bacterium
TCGTCAGCGTGATGAGTAAGATTTCGCGCATTTTCTCGGCGAACTGGTTGATGCCTTCCATCGAAAGCCAGGGCATCCGGTCGCTGAGGACCGCAATGACCGCCGTGGTAGCCGTCATCATGTAGAAGGCAGCGGTGGTCTCGGCCGACGGAGTCGCGAGCATCTTCTGCATGACGAAAGCCAGAGCCGCGGCGGCCACGAGGTTACCGATGCGGGTCAGGAAGATCGGACCAGCGATGAGCAGTACGGTCATTTCAGGCAGGGAAAAAAGGCTCGAGAGCGCCAGCGGGTCGGTCCCCATGGAGCCCATCGCGAAGAGATTGACGGTCAGGGTCGCGAGGTAAATCCCCGTCGCGGCCACGGGCAGCCACCGGCTCCAGAGGCTGATCCCGAGATAATAGCTGCGTTTCAGCTGAAAAAAACGCACCGCCGCGCCGAGCACGAGGAGCAGCAGGAAAAACGTCAAGAGCGGGGAAAAACCGGCAGAGATCATGGCAACCTACCTTCGTCGAAGGACTACGCCCGCTAAAGAGCAAGTTTTGTGCCCCCTCAAATCGTCTAAAATACGTCTGCTAATCAGCGGGTTGTACGGGCAGAGGCCGGATGGCCGATGTATAGCCAGTGAACATACAAACCGCTTCATCACAGGCGCAACCGCCGCAGCTGCAAGGATTTCGCGTTTTTCCCGGGAATAGCTGGTTTGGTGACCAGGCAGCGTCCGGTTCAGAAGCGCGGAAAACACTGCCCGTTGCGGCTTTCAAGGATTCACCGTGTAATAACTAAAGGGAATTCTTTGGTCGGCCGAAACGCCGACTGAAGCGTTTTCTAAGGTTAGAAACTCAATTTTGGAGGATCGGAATGAGATCGAGGTGGAGACGCCTGCTTGGCGTTTCGGCACTAAGTCTCTTTTTCGGCCTGGGGACAGCCGCTTGTAGCGGCAGTCAGCAGGAAGAAGAAGGCATGGAAGTGTCGGACAACCAAGCGGCCGAAAATGACGCTGCACCAGCCGACAATCAGGCTGCCAGCAACGAAGAGGGTGGAGAGGACAACCAACAAGCGGCCGACAACGCGGCCAACGAAGAGGGCGGTAATGAAACCGCCGCTGCCGAAGGTGGCAACGGAACCGAGAACGATCTCCAGGAAATCATTCAAGAGATGAATGGTTCCCAAGGCGACGCTACCGGTGACGGCGCTGCTCTCCAACAAAACGCCGCCGCGGCGCCCGTCAACAACACGCCGGCCCCCGCGCCGGTCCAAGAAGCAGCCGCTCCGGCTGCGCCCGCAGCGCCTACGCTGCCCTTCCAACCGGGCGGTTCCCCTGCGGGTAACGGCCTCCCCGAACTGGGATCCAAGATGGCGTACGTCGTCGAAACCGGCGACACGCTAGCGAAGATCTCCCAACGCATCTACGGCTCTCCTGGTCGCTGGAATGAACTCGCGACCCTGAGCGGCATCACCACTCCCAGCCGGATTTACCCCGGCGATCTCGTGTATTACACCCTCGACGAAGGCGCTGTGAACTTCGCTTCCGCGTATGAAGCGGTCCAGCGTTCCGAAGAACAAGTCAAACCCGGCGACACGCTCGCCACCATCGCGTCCCGCGTGTACGGAACCTCCAAAGGCTGGCGCAGCATCTGGCGTCAGAACGACAAAATCGACAACCCGGACATCCTCGCGGGCACCCACGTCTACTACATCCCCAAAGGCGCGGCTTCTGCGGCCGTCAAATCGATGAAAACCAACGCGACGAAAGTCGCCAAAGTCTCCAAGTCGCTCAACCACGGCAAATCCACTGTCAAAGTGTCGACCGCGAAAGTTAAAAGCTTCAAGCTGGCTGATGGCCAGAAAAACTTCGGCAAAGTTTCGAAAACCCCTTACGGTGTGCGTTTGATCTGAGTCTCTAGACGAAGCCGCAAGGCTTCGAGTGCGAGTGCGACGACATCAGGTTCACGGTGAAGCAAGACGACTTCCAGTGACGTTCTGATGATCAGGTTTCACAGACAACCGCAGCGTCGTAAAAAGATGGACGACCGACCGGTTCGAAACCAAGAAATGAAGAAGTGACGGTGTCTTGAAAAATCGACCTCCTTGCGAACGAGCAGATCCACAGACGGCGTCGGGCCAGATGCACGGCTAAGATCAGCAGGCTTCGCAGGTAGAAATCCAAAGTAGATTTTACAAGACCGGATCACTTCCCCCCTCCCCAGAGCTCCGCCTATGCAGGTGTAGAGCCTATACAATCCCAGGATTCCGCCGAGATGCGGTCGCGCCAGGACGTGCGCCTATACACGGCTGCATAGGCAAAGGAATGCCTACTCATCCCGTCACGGCGGCGTCTGATCACAGAGCGACGCGCAGGTTTTCGCCGAGAATTACCGAATTCTCAACCGCACCCACGGCGACTTTGGCGCCGGGGAGAAGCAGGCAGTTTTCGAGGCTCGCGCCGTCGCCGACCACCGTGCCGGGCTCGATCATGACCGCACCGGCATAGGTGACGCCCGCCCCGATGACCGAGCTGGCGTCCGAAAGCACGCTGCCCTTGCGCTGCGACTTGAGTCCCCGCGCCGCCCGGCAGGCCGCGATCCCGACGGGATCGATCGGGCCCTCGTTCTCGAGGAAGTCCTTCACCGCGAGCCAGTAAAATGCCGGGTTCCGGATGTCGTGCCAGACGCCCTCGTGGACGAAGGCGGAAACCTTGTGTCCTTGGGCCAACGCGACCTGGTAACCCTTGCTGATCACGTCGAAGCTTCCGGCTGCGGGCAGAAGATCCAAGAACGCGCGCCGGAACACCTGAACGCAGGCGAAATTCCCAGCCGACGCCGACTCGGCCCCCTCCGGCTTGGTCTTGCCGAAGCCGAGGATCCGCCCGTTCTCGTAAAACACGGCGCTCTCGCCCGGGATCACGTTCGGAAGGAGGGCCATCGTCGCGATCGACGCCGACTCCTTGTGAAGCTTCCAGAGCGCCGCGACGTCGACCGACGACACGACGTCGCCGTTGATCACGAGGAGGTCGTCCTCGCCTTGCCAGGATTTGATGGGATTGTAGCACCCGCCCGTTCCGAGGATCTCGGGTTCATGTGACAGATGCAGCTCGAGTCCGAGCGGCCGCGCCTGGACGGCGGCAGCGATCTGGTCGGCGTGGTAGTGGGAGTTCACCGCAATGTCGGTGACGCCGGCCGCCCGTAGACGCCACAGTGCGAGCTCGAGCGGCGTCGTCCCGAGGAACGGGATCAGCGGCTTGGCGTAAAGATCGGTGAGCGGTCTCAGCCTGGTGCCGAGACCCGCCGCGAGCACCATTCCCTTAAGACCGGCCGGCATGTTTCGTCTGGCCGATGTGAGCACGGATTTTTTGTAGCAGAGTTCTCGAGAGCAGCGGCCAACGGTCGTCGCCGACGCTCTGGTCTTCAAGGGTCTGCAGCGCTGGACCGACGTACTTCAAGTAGTCGCCTCGCTTTTTGTCGAGGGTGAGATAGCCAAAGCTCCCGATCGCCTTCAGCTGGCGCTGCAAGAGCATGGGCTTCCAGAGGGCCAGGATCTCGGAGTGGACCGGTTCGCCCACTTCCTTCTTGATGAGAGCGAGCGCGTTCTTGAAGAGCTCGGTCCGCGTCTCGGCGGTAAACGGCACGTAAGAATCGAAGCAGAGAGACACGAGGTCGTAGGACGCTGGTCCGAGCCGTGCATCCTGAAAGTCGATGACGGCGAGCTGGTTGCCGTCGACCATGACGTTGCGCGAATGGAAGTCGCGGTGGACGAAGTACAGTGAATTCGCCGCCAGCGTCGACGCGAGCAGGTTCACCTCGGCGTCGAACTGGACCTGTTCGTCCTTGGTCCAGCGGATCCCGACGACCGGAGTCGCATACTGCTGCATGAAGAAGCGCAGCTCCCAGGCAAAACGCTCGGAGTCGAAGCTGCGTTTGGTCCAGACGGCGTCGGGAGCGGCTTTCAGATTCAGGAACCTAGCAAGAATGTCGGCCGCTTGCTGGTAAAGCTGACGAATCGGTCCATATTCGTTGCGGTCGGCGTGGAGGAAAATCTTCCCTTCCAGCATGACGTCGCCGTAGTCCTCGATGATCAGCGCGGCGTGGTCCGGCATCGCCGCGATGACGCGCGGCACGAGGATGCCGTGGGACTGGAGCAGCCCCGCGATCTTGATCCAGTCGTAGCCGCCGGCTTTCAGCGCAACGGCGTCCTGACCCGAGAGCTGCATCAGGACCATCGGGCCTTGCAGGTCAGGCGACGAGACGCGGTAGTAGCAGCGGTCGGAGCCGTCTCCCGCCAGCCACTCGATGGTCAGCGTGCGCACCTTCAGGGCCTTCGCCACTTCTTCGGGCGGCGGGGGCGGCAGCGTCCCGAGCCGGGGCTGCTTCACCACGGCCTTTTTGTCGGCTGATTTAACCATGACGGCGACGGCTTCCCGGTACTGGAGGATCTGCGCGGCGTTAAATCGTGACGAACTCAATTGCTGGACCCATCTCGACGTGCAACCGGTTGGACTGGCTAACGTAGAGCTCGCCGTCCAGGGTGTAATCGAACGGTCCCTCGGCTTCGATCTCTAGCGCTGCGGTGCAAAAACTCATTTTACCCTTGGTCGCACCGTCCTGTCTCCTGACCATCGTCAAAGGCAGCTGCCAGAGCGCGTCTTTCGCGGAGAAGGTGAAGCTCACGCACTGAAACTTCCCGGGATTGTCGGGAAGCTTGTAGAAAAGCGGATAGCCGAGCGGCATCTTTTCGACGGTCGAGCAGAATACGGCGCAGGTCGAGTGGGAAACCGGCGGCGCGTCAGCCGGGCGCAGCGTCTGGATCATGTCTTTCACGACCCGGTAGTAGAGCGTGCCGCCGAACAGGCGTGAGAACCAGACGGCGAACACCCAGAGAGCCGCACCGAGTGGTCCTGATTTCCGGCGGTAGTACTCCTTCAGAAACGACGCGGCGGCGCCGTTGCCGAAGAGAAACCCGAAGGTGCCTTCGACCAGCAGCGACGTGATCCGCCTCGTCGGCATGTCCTCGCCGCCGGAGTGCCACTCGACCAAACGGTACAGAACCTGCTCCGGGGTGCCCTTGATGCCGAGGTTGTTGGCCAGCACGTTGATCGTGCCGCCGCGCAGCAGACAGACTTTGGGGAGCGGCTCGGCGCCGTACTCTTGGAGAAACGCCGTAAGCGTCCGGCAAATGGTACCGTCGCCGCCGTTGATCGCCAGGATCTGGATGCCGTTCTGCTTGAATTCGCGGGCGACGCGGGACAGATCTTCCAGCGAGTTGGTGACCTCGAGCTGACCTTTGGCGCCGAGAATATAGCCTAACAGCGCGGTTCTTCCCGGGTTTCGCTTGTTCAACTTGGAGTGGGGATTTGTTATGATCCCGATCCCAGACATGAGGTGCCCTTTTTGACGAAATTGCCGGTTCCTTCCAAGGGTAACCGAACTCCCGCGACCGTATCGCCTCTCCAGCTCTACTTGCAACAGATCGCCAAGTATCCGCTGCTCGAGCCCGAGGAAGAGTACGAGCTCGCCCGACGCCAGTTCGAAGAGCAGGACGTCCAGGCCGCCCACCGGCTGGTCACTTCAAATCTACGCCTGGTCGTTAAAATCGCCAATGATTTCCGCCAGGCTCAGCTGAACCTTTTGG
>JAYVBB010000745.1:0-2015 GCA_043750715.1 Pseudomonadota bacterium
GACGTTGCCGCGCGTGAAGCCTTTGTCGCCTTTGATCAGGACTTGCTTCACCATGTAGTCGTCATGGTCTTCGATGGTCCACTGGCGGTCCTGGCTGCCGTTGCGCGATTCGACGACGATGGCATAGTGGCCCTTGTTGAGAACCTGGCCCTGGAAGCTTAGTGAGAGCGCCCCGGGCGTCAGGCGAAGCTCCTGGAGCTTCGTGCCCTGGCTTTGCAGCGAGGCGAAGTTCGTGTCGATGATGTCGACGCCGCAGAGGTCGATGTTGACGTCTACCAGCGTCATGTCTTCCAGCACTTCGAATTCGAAGTGGAAGGCCGTACCGGAAAGCGGATAGGCCGAGAGCTCGATCGCGCAGCTCGAGTCCTTCATCTCGCCGTCCCCGAGGTGGAAGACTTTGTCGCCGCCGAAAGCGACGACCTTCTCGCCGACGATCGGCTTGTCGTTCACGATGGTCCCGCCTTGTCCGGGAACGAAGCTCGAGCCGCCGTCTTCTTCCTTGTTTGCATTGCCCAGGCCTTCCTCCGGATCGTCCTTGTCGTCGGACGCGGGCGAAGACTTGTCCTGCTTCTTCTGGGCGGCATTGCCGCCCCCCGCGAAGTCGCTGCCGGCGCAGCCGACGATGGCGACGGTCAAAAGACAAATGTAGGTGACAAAGTGTTTCATTCTCCCTGCTTATCGGCCCCCCGCCGGGAAAGCTTTAATTCACCCGCGAAAACACCGGGTGTTTCCCCTAACTGCCCGAACCGACTCGGAGACCTGGGTAAAGTTCAAGAAATCCGCCCAACCCGCCGATAGTACTGCCAAAGGGGCCTGCGACCAGATGCGCTTCGGTTGCTTCACCGTCACTCTTTGCAGCGTCGTCGTCCTCGCCTGGGGCTGCGCGAACGGTGATTTTGCCGGCAGCGGCGACGGTTCGAAGTCCAAGCCTTCGGAAGAGTCCGAAGAGCCCGAGCTCGGCACGCAGGACGACGACGAATCGGCCGACAAATCGTCGCCGGTTTCCGGGGCCTATCTGACGTGCACCGAAGAAAAAACGAACGCCACGGACACCGCCGTTTACGGCTGCAACCTGGCGAGCGACGTGACCAAGAAGCGGATCCCGCTGGAGAGCATCGCGACGGCTTGGAAGTGGCGCGCGGTGGTGCCGGCGGGAGCTCCGCCGACGCTCGAAGCGGTCGTCGAAGAGACGGGCGGCGAAAACCAGGCTACGTACAAATTCAGCGGTGCCGGCGCGACGACCCGCGCCTACGCCGAAGTCACGCAAATCGCGCTCGACGCGACGCTGAAGGAACCGCTCAAAGGCTTCGACGGGTTCCGGAAGAAGCTGCAGGAAACCCTGGTCTCGAAGCTCGGCGATCCGATCAACATCGGACCCGACGCCGACGGCGACCGGATCCCGGACACTGAAGACCTTTGCAGCAACACGCCCGCGGGCGCCTTCGCCCATCCGGACGGCGAGTACGTCGGCTGCGCCGGCGGCCAGTTCCGCGACTCCGACGTGGCGAAGCAGCAGAAGGTCGAATAGTCAGTCGAGGTCGTAGGTCAGCTGCGCCGCGACGCCGGCCAGGCCGCCTCTGACGACCGGCAGCAAATGCAGGCGCAGCGAAGCGTGCGCCTCCGGATGGCGCGCCGTCCACTCTTTGTAGAGGCGGCGCTTTTCGATGCCGTCGAACAGCAGTGGCAAGCCGATCCCCAGGCCAAGACCGGCGTATATGACCGCCCCGGCTGGCGCCGATTTCTTGTTGTCCTCGCAGGTCTCGCGATCGTCCTCGTCCTTTTCCTCGGTGCAGTCGAGCGTCTTGCTTCCCGCGAGAAGCAACAGGCCGAGCCCCGGTCCTGCCGCGGTCAACACGATGCCGGTGACGAACTGGCCGGTGCCCTTGGACGCGGGCTGCGGATCCTCGACGATTTTGATCTTGGGAAGGGGCTTCATTTTGGCCCGGTCCTTCTCGGTGACCAACGCCGGGCCTTTGCCGTTCAGGCAGTCGTAGATCTCGGGCCGCGTCGCCTTG
>JAYVBB010000746.1:0-1862 GCA_043750715.1 Pseudomonadota bacterium
AAGACCCTCGCATCTACGACGGAGCGCCCGCCATGACTGACTTCGCCAAGAAGAACAAAAACTCGACCGACATTCGCAAGCAGCACAACGGCGATCTCATTCGCCGTATGCGAAACGGCGATTCGCTCAACGCGGTCGACAGCAAGGCCAGCTGGTTCCCGCCCCGTCCCACCATCGAAAAAGACAAGCGCGAAATGGCGCGTCTCTACACGGAAGAAGCGGCGAAGAACCAAGGCATCAGCGCGCACCAGCGCGAACACGACGACAAAGTCGTCCCTTTTTCGCCCATGGGCAACGCGAGCTGAGGTTGCCCGGCCGACTTTTCAGGAACTCAGGTTTTCAGGACTCTTGGCAATCCTGAAGTCCTGAAAAGACTTAAAAGCGCCAGTAGAACGCAATGTCGGAAGCGGGCAGGACGCCCGATTCGTCGATTAACTCGTCATCGAGATCGCGTCCCGAAAGCACGTAATACTGCGCGCCGACGCCGAGCCGCATCTGGAAGTTGCTCCAGATCCATTGGTGCGCGACCGTCAGCCGGAAGAAGTTGGACTTCAGCTTTTCGAACTCGGTCTGCTCGATCCGGCTCGTCACCAACACCTTGTTCCCGCTGGCCCGCGTGAACTCGCCCGTCAGCTGAAACCGCTCCTGTGCCAGTCCCGTAATCGACTGCACCTGAATCGACTGCTGGGTCAGCGACGATTTCTTTCCCGAGGCCTTTTCCTGGTTCTCGGTGTCCGCTTCGCTCTGGTCGTCGCCTTCGGTGGTGCCCGGGTCGGCGGGCTGCTCCGACGGGTCGTCGTTGGGCTGCTGGGTGTCCTTGTTGCGGTCGTCGTAGTTGGCCCCGGGGTGCTTGGTCTCCCAGAGCTTCCGGCGACCCTTCTCCGACAGCTTGGCGTCGATGCGGCCGAAGCCTTTCGCCCAGAATGTGTGGAGCTGGAGCCGGGGCGACAACGTGTGGGTCCAGGCGATCGACGGGCGCACGACGCGCGCCTCCAGCTTGTCGAAGTGCTCGTTGACCGAGCCCCAGAGCAGCGTTTTCTTGCTGAGGTAGGCGCCGCGGATGCCGAGCGCGAACTTGTGGTGGCCGCGTTCGAGGACCGTCATCTGGGCCGACAGCGTCGTCGCGCCGACCGCGGCGGCGATCAGGTCGGTGCCGATCATCAACTCGTTGGTGAGCCCGAGCTCGAGTGCGGTGCCGATTTTGATCTCGCCCGACTGCAGCGTGTGCGCCGTGAATTCCTCGACGAGCACGTGGCGGTTCTCCCGCCCCGGGTCTTTGGGCGGCTCTTCCGTCGTCAGCGTTGCGGGTGGCTCGGGCGCGGGCGCTTGGTCCTGGGCCGAGGCGGCCGAGGCATACAACGCGAGGGCGATCAGCAAGACGCGGGTCATGGACGGCCTACAGTCTCTGTAGTAAGAATGGTCGACTCAGGTCAAAAGGTTAGCTCAAAGAGCGCGGGTGGGGCAAGAACGATGAAAAAGATCGAGCCGCGGCGGCTCAAGGGCTTCAGGGACTATCCCCCGGCTCTCATGGCGCTGAGAAACCAGGTGATCGACGTGGTCCGTGTCGAAGCGGCGCTCGCCGGATTTCAGGCCATCGGCACGCCGGCGCTCGAATATGCGGAGACGCTCCTCGGCCAGGGTGGGGACGAGACTGACAAGCAGACGTACCGGTTCAAAGACAACGGTGACCGGGACGTCGCGCTGCGCTTCGACCTCACCGTGCCGTTCGCACGCTTCGTGGCGGAGCACCAGGGCGAGCTGACGTTCCCGTTCAAAAAGCTGCAGATTGGCGACGTCTGGCGCGGCGAAAATACCCAGAAGGGCCGCTACCGCGAGTTCTGCCAGTGCGACCTCGACATCAT
>JAYVBB010000747.1:0-4202 GCA_043750715.1 Pseudomonadota bacterium
GATGCTTGGAATCAACGCCCTGTACCGCCGGTTCAAGGATCGCCTGCAGTGAACGACTGTTGCCAAGCAAAGAGCTGTGAGCTCGAAGCCCTCGGAAAAAAGCAAAGCCGGGTGCTTTGGATCGTGCTCGCGATCAACCTGACGATGTTTTTCGTCGAGATGGGTTCCAGTTTCTTCGCATCCTCTCTGTCGCTCGCGGGCGATTCCCTCGACATGCTCGGGGACGCCGTCGCATATGGCAGTAGCCTGTACGTCATTCGGCGAGGCGCGGCATCCAAGGCCAAGTCCGCGGCGCTGAAGGGTGGGATCATTCTGGTCTGCGCCGTCGCGGTGCTCGCCCGGGCCGTCCATCAGATGGTCTTCCCGGAGATCCCCGTCGCATCCGTCATGGGCGCCATCGGCACGTTGGCCCTTGTGGCGAATCTAACCTGCCTCCTACTGCTCTCGCGCCACCGCCAGGACGACATCAACATGTCGTCGGTCTGGCTCTGTTCGCGGAACGACATCATCGCGAACGTTTCGCTGCTCGGCGCGGCGGCGCTCGTCCACGTGACGCAGTCTCACTGGCCCGACGTGATCGTCGGCCTGGCGCTCGCCGCGCTCTTCCTGAAATCCGGGCTGAGCGTCCTGGCGGGAGCCCGGGCGCAGCTCGCCCTTTCTTGAGCGACTCGAGCAGCAGCGGCGTGCATCGGCACGACTCCCGGGAGGTAGGGCGCACCGGCGCTTCAAGGATCGATTGCAGTAGGTTTCTTCAGCGACTCGAGCAGCAGCTCTGAGATGAGCCTGCCGCCGTTTTGCGTCAGGTGAACGCCGTCGTCCTCGCGGACGCGGAGCTTGTGCTTGCCGACTTTGACGATCTGGGTGAAGTGGCCCTTGGAATCGGCCAGCTTGTCCGCGACTGGCAGGAAGCGGGCGCACGCGGCGTTGGCGACTTCGCTTGCCAGCAGCTTGTTCAGGGCCGTGACGCGGCCGTTGAACTTGGCGTTGCGCATCGGCGGGAGACCGAGCCAGACGACCTGCTCGACCGAGGCACAAAGCAGATCGAGCATGGCTTTTACCCGGGCCCGGTAAGCCGTGTCCCATTCCGCGGTGCCGTACGGGAGGGCTTTGTCTCCCGAGCGCGCGAGGTTCTGGCAGTCGTTGCTGCCGAGCGCGACGATCGCCGTCGAGAACTGGTGGTCTTTCAGAATCTTCGGGATCTCCGCCAACCAGTCGTAGGAATCCGGCCGCGCGAGTCCCGTGGCCGACTTGGCGTGCGTCGTCACGTCCTCGCCCAGCGCTTCGGGCAGGGTCTTCCGGAGCACCGGCGCGACGCCGACGCGCATCATCGAATCGCCCGTGAGCAGAATGCCTTTCGCGAACGAAGGCGACGCGGGCGCAAAGAGCAGGCAGCAAAGGAGCAATGAACGCATGATTTCGTACTGTATGCTACCATCGGGCCATGGGCAACGTGCGCGTTCTATCTCTGGTTTCCCTGGTCGCGGCCGGCGCGGGCCTGATCTTTTTCGTGACGGCGAACCGCATCAACACGCCGCTCGGTCGGACTCTGAGTCCCGTGTTCTCTCTTTTCGGGCAGTCGACCAAAGCGGCCGACCGGGTGCTGTCGCGCGTCATGCCGATCGACGAGATCGACGAGCAGGCTCTGGGCGACGCCCTCGACCTGCAGATGAGCGCCCTGTACGGGACCAGCGACTACCGCAGGCCCTACCTCGACACCCTGTTGCAGGAATTGGCCAAGTCGTCGGCGAAGCCCTTCAAATACCGGGTCTACATCGCTCCCGGCCCGACGAACGCCTTCGCGCTCCCCGGCGGCATCATCCTGGTCACCGAGGGCATGCTGACCATCCTGGAGTCCGAGGCCGAGCTCGTGAGCGTGCTCGGTCACGAAATGGGACACGTCGAGCTCGGGCATTGCTTCGATGCGGCGAAGTTTCAGATGCTGAACCGCAAGCTCGGCGGCGAGACCCTGGGCGAGATCGCCGACGCCGTCTACCGGGAGCTGGCCCATTCCAGCTTCAGCAAGACGCAGGAAGGGGAGGCCGACGAGTACGGTTTCGGCGTCCTCACTACTTATCGCTACGATCCGATGGCGACGTCGGACGCCTTCGAGCGCCTGTCCAAGGAAATCGGGGCGCAGAGCGACAAGGGTCTGAACCCGTTCCGGGACTACTTCAGCTCGCACCCGCCGCTCGCGCTTCGCGTCGAGAACTACCGCGAGAAGGGCAAGCGGTACCTGGCGAGCAGTCCGGGGGAAAAATTCTACGTCGGGCGCACCAACGTCACGACGCTGCAAACGCGCCAGCAGAACGAAGATCCCGCCGACTTTCGTCCCTAGTCTTCGAGCTCGGTCGCCCGCCACATGTACCAGGACGGAATGCTCCGGTAAGGACGCCAGCGCTCTCCGTATGCCAGGAGCTCCTTGGGCGTCGGCAGCTCGAGTTCGCCCTGCTTCTTCGGCTTTTTCCCGAAGGTCAGGGCAAAGCCCTTCCGCACGCCGTAGTCCGTCGCGGGCAGCACGTCGAGCCGCTGGAGGTTGAACATCAACAGCATTTCGACCGACCAGCGTCCGATGCCGTTGATCTCGGTCAGCATCTCGATGAGCTCGTCGTCGCTCATTTTCAGCGCGGCCTTGCGGGTCGGGACGCCGCCCGCCAGGGCAGCCGCGCAGAGCGCCAACACGTACTTGGTCTTTTGTCGCGACAGGCCCGCGCCGCGCAGCACCGCTTCCTCCAGCTTGAGGAAGGCCTCGGGGAGCCTGTGATGGCCGCCTGGGACCAAGGCCACGACCCGTCCCATGATGGTCCCCGCCGCCTTCCCTGAGAGCTGCTGGAAAACGATCGAGCGCATCAGTGCCTCGAAGGGTTCGTCTTTGGACCGGGAAATGACGGGCGGACCGACCTTTTTGATCAGGGTCTGGAGGCGCGGATCGGTCTTGCCGAGGGTACGTAGAATGGCTTTGAGGTCGGGCTTCACCATCCGAAAGTACTCGAAATGGCGGACCTTGTCAGGGCTTGAAGGAGCGGGCGGTGTCGGGCTAGGATCGGTGGTCCTGACGCTTAGGAGAGGCCATGGGAGCACAATGGAAGCACGCCGGTCGGCAAGACTCGGCGGCCAGACGCGGCGCGGTATTCGGCAAATTGGCAAAGGAGATCGCCGTCGCGGCGAAGCTCGGCGATCCGCATCCCGAGAACAACGCGCGGCTCAGAGCCGCGATCGAGGCGGCCAAGAAGCAGTCTTGCCCCAAGGATACGATCGACCGCGCGATCAAGAAAGGCGCGGGCCTCCTCGACGACGCCGTCGCCTACGAAACGATCTTTTACGAGGGCTTCACTCCGCACAAAGTCCCCGTGATCGTCGAGTGCCTGACCGACAACAAGAACCGGACGGCGTCCGACATCCGGGTGCTCTTCCGCAAGGCGCAGCTCGGTACGATCGGCTCGGTGACCTGGATGTTCGACCGGCTCGGCACGATCGAAGCGACTCATGCGACTGGCGACCTCGACATCGAAGGCGCGGCGATCGAAGCCGGCGCCCAGGACGTCGAGCCGTTGGAAAAAGAGGAAATCACCGCCGGGCATTCGGGCGGCCGCTTCTTCACCGACCCGTCCGACCTCGACGTGGTGAACAAGGCGCTTACCGCCCAAGGCTGGGTCGTCACCAAGTTCGAGATCGGCTACAAGCCGAAAAGCCTGGTCGAGCTCCAGGGCGAAGCCCTGAAGGAAGTGCAGGCGTTTCTCGGCGAGATCGACGACAACGACGACGTTCACCGAGTTTACGCCGGCATCGGTTGAGGCTTTTGTCGCACGAGCAAAAACGCCCCAGGGACTCAAGTCCTTGGGGCGCGCTTGCATCGGGCCGGGTCGTTGCTTCCCCGGCCGCGGGTCAGTTACTGGGCGGGAATCGGGTCGATCGCGGGTTGGATCAGCTCGAGGGAGGAGCCGAGCTCTTTCGTCGTGACGATGTCTTCGCCGGTTTGGCGCGAGACGTACGTCGAGGTCAGCGTCGCCGAGTAACCGAACGAGCCTTGCTCGATCGAGAGGACGTTGAGCGCGCCGTCGACCGGGCGTTGGTCGACCGTGCAGGTGTAGTTGCCGAAGAGTTCGGTGCAGCTCATGCCGTAGGCCAGTTCGTCCGTCTTGTCGCTCGACTCGCCGGTCATGCGGGACACGAAAGCGTGGCGGTGGGTGAGGTCGAACTTGCCT
>JAYVBB010000748.1:0-2024 GCA_043750715.1 Pseudomonadota bacterium
ACGCTTTGCTGGGTGGGCTTCAAGATCGCCGAGCAGCAGAAACTACCTTACCGGCGGTTTCTCGCCTTCGGCTTGACGCTGCTGATCGCGATGCAGTGCGTCATCAACATGGCCGTCGCGATGGGGCTGCTTCCGACCAAGGGGATGCCGCTTCCCTACGTGTCGAGCGGGAACAGTTCCTTGCTGGTCTTCCTGCTGGTTTCCGCTATCCTGGCCAGGCTGGGACGGGACTCGTCGGGGGAAAAACAGCATGCGGGAAAGCCTTGAAGGACCAATCCACTTCGTCGGCATCGGCGGCAGCGGCATGGCGGGACTGGCGGAACTCGCCCTCGCCGAAGGCTTCAAGGTTCAAGGTTCCGACCTCAAGGCGTCCGACGGCACCCACCGCCTGAAGCAGCTCGGTGTCCACGTCGTCCTCGACCACCAGGAAGCGGCCCTCGCCCAAGCCCGCACCCTCGTCTATTCCTCGGCCATCAAGCCGGAAAACGTCGAGCTCCAGGCCGCCCGGACCCGCAAGCTCCGGGTCCTCCACCGCTCGGAGTTCCTGGCGAATCTCATGGCGGGAAGAAAAGCCCTGACGATCGCCGGGACGCACGGCAAGTCGACGACGTCAGCCATGATCGCCTACATGTTGGACCGCCTCCATATGGACCCTTCGGCGGCGATCGGCGGCACGATGCGTGCCTACGGCAGCGCCGCGCGGGTCGGCAAGGGCGAGTATTTCGTGGCGGAAGCCGACGAGTCCGACGGCTCGTTCCTGAAGTACCGGCCACTCGTAGGCGTATTGACCAACGTCGCGCCGGATCATATGGAGTTCTTCAAGGACGAGGCCCGACTCGTGCAGGCGTTCAAGGACTACCTGGAACGCATCGACCCGGAGGACGGCGTCGCCGTCATCGGCTGGGACAATCCGTTGAGCCGCCTCATCGGCTCGGAGTACACGAAAAACCGCCTGACCTATGGCTTTCTCCTCGGCAGCGAGGTTCGCGCCGTCGACTACAAGTCGAGCCACGGAGAGACTACGTTCACAGCCATGGTCGAGAAGGACCGCGTCTCCGTCAAGCTCCCGATGCTAGGGAAACACAACGCCCAGAACGCGCTCTGCAGCCTCGCCGTCGCACGCGCGCTCGGTCTCGACGTCAAGGACGCCGCGGCGGCGCTCGCCGACTTTCCCGGCGTCGACCGGCGGATGACGCTGGTTCACTCGGAAAAGGACCTGAAAATCTTCGACGACTATGCCCACAACCCCGGTAAGATCCACGCCTGCGTCCAGACGCTCAAGGAGTCCTTCCCTGAAGCGAAGCTCCACGTCGTCTTCCAGGCGCACCGCTATTCCCGCCTCGAAACGATGTACGACGACATGCTCGGCTCGGTCGACGGCGCCGACTTCGTGCACGTCGTTCCCGTCTATGCGGCGGGGGAAACGACCAAACAGGATTTTTCGCCGGCCCGGCTGGCGGCGGATCTGAAGCAGAAATTTGGCGTCAAGGCCTTCGCCTGCACGGCTTTGGGTGATGCCGTGGCTTCCTTGCGCGAGCATTTGAAGCGGCCAGCGGTTATCCTAACTGTTGGCGCCGGTGACGTTCACCAGGTCGCGACGACGCTCAAGGACGGGCTGCCATGAAGGCCAAGAAGACGAATTCCTCGGTTTTGAAGAAGCAAAAGCTGAAGCGCGGCCGGAAACGGCCGCTCAGCGAGAGGCTGAGGCTTTACGCCACGGCAGCCGCGATCTGCCTGTCCCTTGGCGGCATTGCTTACGGGGTCTACCGCTTCAAGACGCAGGGCGTTTTCGTCGCCGACCGCGCCGACCGGATCGACTGGAAAGTCTCGATCAAGTCCGCGGACGACCAGGGCCTGCCGACGCAAGCCGTGGAAGACATCACGGCGACGGTCAAGAAGCTCGCCGGCGACGGCTCGAAGAAAAGCCTGAGCCGTGCCGCGGAAGCCGTGCAAAAACTCGATTCGTACGCCCAAGTCAGTCTGATAAAACTCGCCCCGAACGAACTCGCGGTTCACGTCCGGCG
>JAYVBB010000749.1:0-5452 GCA_043750715.1 Pseudomonadota bacterium
GCGGGCGCCGACTGGGTGCTCGGTCAGATGAGCGACGCGGAGCTCCTGGCTCTGCAAAAAGACATGTTCGACGGCGTCAATCTTCGACTGAAGCAGATCTTCCACAAGACTGCCTAGGCGAATTCACTCCTTTGCCGGCCCGAAAAGCCGCAAACCCATAAGGGAGACTCTAGTGCTCAGAGAATACGATTTCACGATCATCACGAACGGCAACCTTCCGGAAGGCGAAAACGCCAAAGCTCTGGCGGGCTACGAAGCCCTGATGGCCAAAGACGGCGGCGAGATCCTCAAGCGTGAGGACTGGGGTTCGAAAAAAATGAACTACCCCATCAAAAAGGTCTTCCGCGGCTTCTACACGAACTACGACTTCGTCGGCACGCCCGACAACGTCGCCGAGATGGAACGCCTGATGCGCATCGACGACAACGTCTTGCGCCATCTGATCGTCCGCACCGACGACCAAGAAGGTCAAATCGACATCTCGGCCCGCAAGGTCGAGCTGGCGAAACGGGAAAAAGAAGCCCGCGAACACGAAGCCGAGCAACGTCGCCGTAAGGAATGAGCGCCATGAAAGTGATTCTTACCCAAGAAGTGTCCAACCTCGGTTCGATCGGCGACGTCGTCAACGTGCGCAACGGTTATGCCCGCAACTTCCTGGTCCCGCGCGCCCTCGCCGCGGTCGCCAGCGAAGCGAGCGAAGCGGCCTTGGCTCACCACAAGCGCGTCCTCGAGAAGCGCCGCGAGAAGGCCCTTGCCGGTGCCAAAGGCATCGCCAACCAGATCGAAAAAACGTCCGTCACCGTGACCAAACAGGTCGGTGAAGACGAGAAGATCTTCGGTTCCGTCACGACCGCCGAGCTCGAAGCCTTGCTTAAGGCCGAAGGCCTCGACGTGTCGAAGAAGGACATCACCATTCTTGAGGAAATCAAGAAAGTGGGCGTGTACCAAGCCCAGGTGAAACTCCACTCCGAAGTCACCGCCAAGTTCAAAGTTTGGGTCGTCGCGCAGTAGAGCGAAGGCCTTTTGACTGAGGTAGAATAGCGGCTATGGCCAGCCCTAGCTCCATGCAGCCGCCGCATTCCGTAGACGCCGAAAAGGCGCTGCTGGGTGCGATTCTGCGTGATCCGGAAGTGCTGAACCTCGTCATCGACAAGGTCAGCACGGATCATTTCTACCAGGACGCCCATCGCCAGATCTTCATGGCGATGTCGGACCAGTATAACAACAACGACCCAACCGACTTGATGACGGTGGCGGAAAAGCTCCGCCGCCTCGGCACCGACTCCGAGTACCTGGGACCCGCCTATCTGGTCGAGCTCACCGAGTCGGCGCCGGTAACGCAGAACGTCGAGTACTACGCCAAGATCGTCCGCGAGACGTTCTACATGCGTCAAATCATCGACGCCTGCCAGACGACGTCGAAAAAGGCGATGAGCTACGACGGTGAAGTCTCGGGCTTCATCGAGGACGTCGAGAAGGCGTTCATCGAGATCGCCAACAAGCAGGACGAGGGCGGCATCATCCGCGCCCTGGACGTCCTGAACGAAACGCTCGTCGAGCTGGAATCGCGCCTGAACGGCGACGGCGGCATGACGGGCGTGCCCTCGCAGTTCACCGACCTCGACCGGATCACGGGCGGCTGGCAGAAGAGCGACCTGATCATCATGGCGGCCCGCCCCGGCATGGGGAAGACCGCCTTCGCCCTGAACCTCGCCATCAATGCGGTGAAATCCGGCAAACACTGCGTCGTGTTCACGCTCGAGATGTCGAAGACCCAGTTGATGAACCGGATTATCTCGTCCGAGGCCCGGATCGATTCCGGCCGCATGCGCAAGGGCGACCTCAACGAGGACGAGCAGGATCGCCTGATGCACGGCGCGCGCGGCATCGGCACGCTCCCGGCCGAGCTCGGCATCGACGAAACACCCGGCATCAACCTGCTGGAGCTCCGTTCGCGCTGCCGCCGCTTCAAGAAAGAGCACGGCCTCGACCTGATCGTGATCGACTACTTGCAGCTCATGGGGCCGTCGGGTACGAAAAAGTACGACAGCCGCGAGCGCGAGATCTCCGAAATCTCCGGTGGACTCAAAGCGCTGGCCAAGGAGCTCCAGGTTCCGGTCATCGCACTTGCCCAGCTCAACCGCGGCCCTGATACCCGCCCGGACAAGATCCCGAAGCTCTCCGACCTCCGGGAGTCCGGCTCGATGGAGCAGGACGCCGACATGATTCTCTTCCTTTACCGGGACGAGTACTACAACAAGGACTCGGCCGACGTCGGCAAGGCCTTGCTTCGCATCGCGAAAAACCGGCATGGCTCGACCGACGACATCATGCTCGCTTTCGCCCCCCACTTCCTCAAATTCACGAATTTGACGCAAACACAGTAATCGGCAGGCGAAATCCGCCGGTTTTTGCGAATCCGTCGAATACCCCCCGGACGGCGGATCCTCTACAATATTAGGAATCCAACCTCAGCGATTCCTATTTAGAGGACAACGCATGCAACGCTCGCTTGCCATCCTTGCCGTCGCATCAATCACTGCCACTGTCGCCACCTTAGCCTCGTGCAAGCCCCGTCAAATGGCCGCGGCCGGCGGTTCGAGCGTCGCGAGCGCCGAAGAAGGCGGCTACGGCTCGAAAAGCGTGACGATCAAGAACGTGCCGCAAACGGCAGAGCAGTGCATGGCGCAGACGCTCGAAGGGCGGCCGATCAACATGCTGCCCACTGCCGAGGACTTCTACATCGACGCCGTCTGCTCCGACCTCTTCATGAAGAAGTTCGACCCGAAGAACAACGGCGTCATCAGCCTGTTCGGGTCGTCCTCTCTGAAGCCGACTCACCTCTCCTACCACGCCACCAAAGAGCTCGCGTCGGCTTGGACCGCCGCGCAAAAGGCTCGCGGTGACGACCGGGTCGAGGTGCCCTTCTTGACTGCTACAGGCCCGGGCGTGATGGAAGCCGCCAACTGCGGCGTCAACAACGTCCCGACCGAGACGGCCGACGACGCGAAGAAGAAGCATAGAGCCGACCTCCGGGCGACGCGCGACCAGGCCACGCCGAGCCTCGGCTACGGCACGACCTTCGGCGTGCCATCGGTGCTCAAGGACAAGTTCCAGAGCGGCTCCGAAGCCTGGGAAATCAACGACTGCACGACCCACGGCTACATCTTCCGCAGCTTCCGGATGCGCGAGTCCGAGATGATCGACCGCGCGCGGATCAGCATCGTCGCCCCGGGCGGCGTCGGGACGGAATGGGAGATCTTCGAGATCATTTCCAAGATCCAGACCAAGAAAGCGCCGAACAACGGTGGCAAGAAGAACCCGCTCGTTCTCCTCTTCTTCGCGACGGATCTCGCCGACGCCGGCGACGGTGCGCCGCCGAGCGCCGAGCTGTCCCGGGTCGCCGGCGCCGACTACCTCGCCAACTTCACGAAGCAAAGAGCTGCGATCGACAACTACTGGAAAACGTTGATGGCGCGCATGCAGTCGATGGTAGCCGCCGGTACCGTCAAAAAAGACGATCTGGGCCTATTCAAGTGCGCCCACACGACGGCGGAAGCGATCGAACTCATGAATGCCGAGCTTTACGGGACCCCCGTAAGCGCCGGCGCCGGTCGTTGCGAAGGAATCAGCGAGTAAACTTCCGCAAATCCCGTCAATGGCTCTTTAGGTTTCTTCGCGGGTTCTTTACAATTGAGCATACCAACAGCGCATGCTCGTCCGTCTAGGAGCCTATCGATGAAACAGATGTCCCGGCATTCGCTGTGGCTCAAATTCGGTATCGTCGTCCTGTCCTTGACGCTGCCGAACTGCAAGCCGAGAAACGCGGACTCGACCACGGCAGCCGCCAAGTCCAAGAGCAACTCGGAGGCCGATTCGACCTGCGGCAATAGCGCCGCCTGCAGTCTGCCCTCGTTGCTCTCCGACGAACAGGTCGCCGCGATCGAACAGGCGGTCCGCGACAAGATCGGGGAAAAGGCGCCTCCGGGGGTCGTCGACGACATCGCGCCGAAGATCGCGCGCTACATGTCGTTCCTGGGCGTTCCAGCCACGGAAAGTCAGCGCAACGCCGACGGCAACAAAGTCGCGACAGTGTTCGACAAGACGTTGTCCCGCGTGCTGGAGTCGTCTACTCAGTTTCTCGTCTGCGAGTCCTTCGAGGATTGGGCCTGCCTGCAAAAGGATCCGGCCCTCGTTCCGAAGGCAGCCTTTCGTCAGGCGTCCGAGCCCGGGCTAGGTGAGCCGGTGAACGCCGGTCCGGCTCTCGACATGGATTTCATCTTCACGCAGCGCTACGACAGCGCCGCGAAATGGAGCAAGGAAGAAAACGTCAAGACCATGTCGTATAAGCTCGCCGAATACATTTCCGATCCGGCGAACAAGAGAATTTCGATGGCGGCTTATGGCATAAGGTCCATTCTTCCGGAAGAAAGCATGTATCCGGTGTTCAAAGCGATTGGCGATCAGGTCAAGAAGAAGGTGGATATCCGCGCCGTGACCGATCAGGTTGGCCAGCTCGAGCCCGAAGGCGAAAAATTCGTATTTTTCACATACGTTGACCGTTCGACAGAGAAGTTGAAAAGCGACTCATTCTTTTGGGCTTTTTCGCGACCGGACCCGCGCAATATCATGCCAAAGGCGACCCCGGAGGACGTAGAGGACGAGGACGAGGCTGACGAGGAGCCGCCCGCTCCTTCGGCTTGGATATCCTTTACCTATGCAAACACCCCGGACCTGCTCAGGTTGCTCAACCAAGGCATCACGCCTGACGGCAAAGTCGTCAAAAAAGCCATCGCTGAGGACGAAGAAGCCAAAGCACGACTGGAGTGGCCGTCCGCCGGGATCATGCATAACAAGTTTCTCGTTTTCGAGGACGTTTAGGGACCAAAATCCGTTTGGACCGGAACTACGAATCTGTCCGATAGCTGCATGGGCGAGGAGAAAAACTCAAATCTCGGAATCTTGATCCGGAACAAGGCGATCGCGAGCACCTACTTGCGGGAATTCGACGAGATGTTCGAGTACCAGCAAGACGAAGAGGTCAAAGGAGACGCTTGGCTCGAAAGCAAGAAGATCGTCAACCCGTTCTCCGCCGGCCGTTTTCACCGCAACAAACGCCCGAACACCCGTCGCTACTTCACCATGGGCGACGGCACCGAGCTGACCGTGCATTTCTCTCCGACCGACGACGCCGAGCATCGCTCGATCCTGCCGGTGCTCTTTTCGGCGAAAAAAGGCGACGTCATTCGTATTTCCATGTTCGGCAACAGCGGCATCGACTACGTACGAGCGATCCAATTCGCGGTCTCCAAGGGTGCCGACGTCAAGTTGCTGATGGACTATGAGCAAGGCGCCGGCAGCTATTCGTGGGTCGGGAAGAAGGCGCCGGCGAGGCTGCAGGAGCCCAACCCGTTCCCTGCCGGCCCGGAGGGGGCTGGCACCCTCGACATCC
>JAYVBB010000750.1:0-4022 GCA_043750715.1 Pseudomonadota bacterium
GCGCCGCACAAGGGACTGGGAATGAAGGCACCGAGAGAATATAGACGAGAGATTCAACTGGCCCACTGACGGATGTCCGGAATTACAGGGTCAACTCCACCCGCCTAGAGCACTAGGCTAGAACGGCGAGGCGCCCGCCGGCCGTGTCGGAGATCTACTTCGATTGAGCATTGGCTACGGCTTGTGTTCAAGAAGCGGGCAAAAGGTCAGAGCGAGCATGGGCGAGGGCATCGTCGGTGGTAGAAACGGCGGGAACACAAATGGAGCACCCCATGCGCACTTTCTTTCTTACCGCCCTGATTTTCACCCTCGCCGGCTGCGGGCAGCCGGACGCTGAGACGAGCGTGAGCGCCGATATCGGAACCAACCTTGCCGAGGACGGGACGACCAGGCTCTACGTGGTCGACGGGGAGAGGATCGTAAGGGGGCAGTGCCGGGACTACGTGTTGAGGTCGGCCTGTTACCAGAACATCGAAGCGAAAAACTACGCGGAGTTCAAACTCCAGGTCCGAGCCTTGGCAGCGCAAGGGGAGTCGGCGGCGGTCGACGCGGATCTGGCGGATCTTTTCGACGCGCTCGAGTCGAGGATCATCTACCAGGTGACGGGCACCAATCAGCTGTTCCTGCGCTTTCGCCCGTACGTGAAGCTCTTCGACCAGGCGTTCGCGGCGAGTCACTAAAGTGTGAGGATGCTTTCGAGGCGGTCTTTGTAGGAGTGGCGCCCCGTGATCATCAAAGCACGAGCGGCCTGGGCCAGCTTGAGACGCAGAGGTTCGTCCGCGAGGAGCAGTCGAATCTTCTGTTGCAGCTCGGCAGGCGTCCGGAAGTAGGCGACGGTCTCGAGCTCCGGACCAAAGATCGCGCGATGCTCGTCGGTGTCTTCCGTCACCATGGCGGTGCCGATGGCCGGGATCTCGAAGGTCCGCATGGCGAGGCCATCGCGGTTGGCCCGCCGGCCGAGGCAAAGGGCCAGGCGCGACGACGCCAGAATGTTCCGCATCGCGTCTGGTGAGGCGTAGGGCTTCGCCAGGCCTCGCGTCTCCGGGCGATCATCCCACATTGAGCCGTACAGGGCGAAGTTCACGCCCATCTGGTTGATGGCCGATATGAACGGCACCCGGTCGGCGTCGCCCGTGCCGACGAATACGACGTCGTTAGCGAGCGGCGGCGGCGGGGTCGGCGGGTAGGCGATCGACTCGTCGAAAGCAAAGAAGAGTTCCTCGACTCGACGGCAGCCGAGATTTTTCAAGTCGTCGCGGCAAAGGCGCCGCGGATTGAGCACGACGTCGTAATGAGGTAGAGCCTCGAGAAGCCAGCGAGAATTGTGCGAGCTGCTCCACGGATCGTCCGTCAAAAAGATGAACCGCCGAATGACCAGCGCAGCCAGTTGCTTCAGTTCCTCGGCTCGCATCGGAGCCAGACTGATCGCCAAAACCAAATCGGGTCGCCAAGTCTTGCACGTATCGACGACCTGCTGGCCGAACCGCTTGAGGTGAACCGGGCGATGGCCGAGCACATGCCAGTAGAACGCCCGCACGAGACGAGGAGCGGCGAAAGCCTGCCGCACGTCGACGAGTTTGACGTCGTGACCGAGCGATTTCGCGGCGCGCAAATAGCTGCCGCCAATGTTTGTTTGGCCGTCCTGGCCAAGCAGCAAGATGCGCACGAGCGGACCTCGGAAACTGGAAAGAGACCTGTCATCTCAGATGGTTTCATGTTACTTTGATGGAAAGATCGACATAGGGCAAGAGCATATGCAGGACGCCAATAACCTGGTCGAACGGCGGGCCGCGGCCTCGCCGCTCATCTCTTTCTGCATTCCGCACTGGAATCGAACCGACTACGTGCTGGTCGCGCTCGAGAGCATTTTCGCGCAGGATTTTCGCGACTTCGAGATCTGCATAAGTGACGACCTCTCGCCCGACGGGCGCGGGAACGAAGTCATCAGCGCTCTGAAGAAGTCGGACGTCGCCTTCGCCTATAAGTTGCAGCCGGTCAATTTGCGCTACGACGGCAACATCCGGGCAGCCATTGGTCTGGCTCGAGGGGCATATTGCTTCCTGCTCGGTAGCGACGACGGCCTCGTCGACCAAACGACGCTCGGCACGCTCGCGAGGGCCATAGGGGCGTATGAACGAGTGGGCGCCGTGTTCACGAACTTTCAAGACGCTCGCACGGGTCAAAAAGCCCACCGGACCCGCCAGACTCAGAACCGGGGCGGCGGCGCCGCCATTGCCGTGAGAAACGTCCGCAACTACTCCTTCGTCAGCGGAGTCTTGATTCGAACGCACCCGGCGCAGGAATTCGCCACCAAAGCCTGGGACGGGTCGGAGATGTACCAGACCCACATCGCTACGAAGATCGTCGCGTCCGGTTGGAATCTCATCGGAGTCGCGCAATCCGTGATCTCCAAGGATCTGCTATTCGAGGGCCTGTCGGTGGCGGAGCGGGAAGCTAAGCCGCCCGTCCCGCAAACCGCCCTCAAGAAGACCATCCTGCCGCTACGCCTATTTGCGGCAACGGCGTGGGACGCCATCCAGTCAGCCGACAAGGCGGCGGGGTTCAGCGCTTTTTGGTCGCTCTTTCGGCAGATGTACTTGTTCCCTTACTGTCACTGGTTGGTGCAACGCAAACGCCAGGGAGGCCTAAAGGCGGCCATCGGCGTCATCTTGGGGATGTCGCCTCGCCACACGACCGAGCGTTTGACCGTTCCGGCGAAGTGGCGGGCATCGCTTTATCCCCTGTTTTGGCTGGCATCGGCGCTGGCCTTGGCGACGCCCGTCTTTCTGTATTCGACCCTCGAGCCTTGGCTGCATCGCCTCGCGAAGCGCTACAGGTAGTACCAGCCATGCGTCAAAACCTCCCCAAAGTCGTCTTCGCCCAGCTTCTCGACGTTCGCGGCTACCCGCCTGTCGTGAACTTGATGGAGTCGATGCTGAAAGACCGGTGGGAGGTCCGACTCCTGGCTTGGGAAAGCGCGGCGCTCGACCAATTTGGTTACCTGCCGCACCTCGAACGGTGCATCGCTTTTGCCCGTCGTTCGTCCAAGAAGAAGCTCGTCCGCCTTTTCAACGCAGCCGTCTATTTGGTCAAGGCGACGATTTTCTGCATGAAGACGCGTCCTGCCTTGGTCGTGATTTCGGATCCGCCCTCGGCGTTTCTGGGAATGATTCTGGCTTCGGTATTGCGCCTGAACGTCATTTACTTCGAATTCGACTCGTTGGAACCGGCCGTGACCCCGCGGGAAGCTCTCAGAACGTGGACCGTCCGGCGTCTTGCCCATAGCTCCCTGCTCAATGTTTTGCCGAACGACCTGCGAGCTCGGAATTTCGCCGAAAAATACCAGACCGAGCAGTCGGCGATGGTCTTCTTCAATTTTCCCATGCTGCAGGAATTCGTCCTGCCGGAGGCGGAGACCCAGCGGCACGACGGCCGCCTGCGCCTTTATTATCAAGGTTCTTTTGGCAGTGATCGCATGCCAATGACCTTGCTGGCGGCAATGGCCGTACATGAAAAGGTCGATCTCGAGCTCCTCCCAGTCATCGCAGCGATTGCGGGCGCAGACAAATATCTGAGCGATTTTCTTGCCGAGGCCGCACGGCT
This sequence comes from Pseudomonadota bacterium, assembly GCA_043750715.1. Lineage (GTDB taxonomy): Bacteria > Bdellovibrionota_B > Oligoflexia > Oligoflexales > CAIYRB01 > CAIYRB01. The sequence continues at coordinate 3,604 of JAYVBB010000750.1, forward strand.
CGGCCTGAAGGACCGGATCGTCATTCACTCCAATCGCAGCGCGGATCAACTCGCGCAAATCGGTGCAGCGTGCGACATAGGCATCGCATTCTACGACTCCAGCCCGGAGGCCAATTGCAACTTGCGCAACATGTGGGGGGCTTCCAACAAGGTCGTGCAGTACTTTGCCTATAAACTCACGGCTCTGTATTCGACAGATGAAGCCGCGTTTCACCAACACTTGGCGGGCATCGCAGTCTCTTGCAACATGCACGATCCCCAGGACCTCAGCGCCAAATTGGGCGCTCTCATTGCGGACGCCCCCCAGCTCCAGGCTCTGAAAGCCGCCGCCTACGACCGCGCTCGACGCGACTGGACCTTCGAGCGGCAATACGAAAAGCTCGGGCCGCTCCTGGCGCAAGTTTCGCGCTGAGCTTGCC
>JAYVBB010000751.1:0-2738 GCA_043750715.1 Pseudomonadota bacterium
ACCGGGAGCATCCTTGACCTCTGTGAAGCAACAAGCCTTCACGGGGCCGTCGTCTGCGCGGTCGGTTTCGGCGTTTGGAAAACGCTGCACCCACCGCAAATCGTCCTTCACGCCTACGTTGCTTCGGCGACTCTCGACTACAAGGGCTACAAGGTCCTGCTGGCACCCAAGCGCAGCCTCGATCTCGACGGTGACTTTCTGGTCGTCGGTGCCCAGATGGTGCAGGGCAATCCGCTATTCAATGCGACCCTCTCGGTGATTCCGTACCGCCGCCTTCGCGTCCTCGAGAAGAAGTACGGCAACTTTCTCTACGGCAAGAACGGCCGGGACTTCCCCGGCGCGGCCTCCGTCATCGACGTCCGCATCGTTCTCGAGAGCGACAAGCAGAAAAATGAAGTCCAGACCCTCGCGCAAACGATGCTCGTCTCGGGCTCGCGCCCGGTCGTGGCTCTCCGCGTGCAAGGCTACACGGTCGAAGAGGTCTCCAAAGACAATCGCAGCGTCAGCCGCAACGTCGCTTGGATCGCCACGTACAGATCGATGGACGTCCTGCTCGACGACTACAGGACCAAGGGCTTCGAGAGGTCGAAGGGCCGGCGCATCTTCCGCACCGTGCGTTGAGAGCTGGATCCCTTCCTGACCCTGGCGCGAACGTTGCATCGGATGGGTAAACGACGAGGACCATCCCCGATGAATCCCATGGACCAATATCCCTTGAGCGACGAAGCTATCATCACCCGCGTGCTGGGAGGGGACCGGGAAGCCTTCGGCCTCCTGGTCGGCCGCTACAACCAACGGCTCTTCCGCGTCGCCCGCTCGATCCTAAACAACAAAGCCGATGCCGAGGACGCCGTCCAGCAGGGCTATCTCCAGGCGTTCAGCCACCTGTATCAATTTCGCGGACTGTCTCCTTTTTCCACCTGGCTGACGCGGATCGTCATTAGGGAAGCGACCGCCCGCCTCGCCCATGCGAAGCGCACGATGCCGTCTGCCGACCATCCCGTCGACGGCGTCGGCGCGGCGGAGAAGTCGCCCGCCGATTGGACGGAGCACCAGGAAGCGAAGAACGCCCTGGAGCACGCCATCGACAATCTGGGGGACGGCTACCGGTCCGTCTTTGTGATGCGCGAAATCCAAGGTCTGTCGATCTCGGAAACGGCGGCGAGTCTGCAAGTGAGCGAAGACGCCGTCAAAGTCCGTTTGCACCGGGCCAAGGACCACTTGCGGACCCAGCTCGCGGAGTCGCTCGGGACGCATCAACCCGGCGCCTTTGTCTTTTTGGGCGAGGACTGCCGCCGCCTGTACGCCCGCGTCATGGCCGAAGTATTCGCCGCGGAAATTGCCGCCTGGACGCCCGCGGCGCCAGTTCCGGAAATTTTTCAGGCGTTCTTGTAACGTTCGGGGGGTGTCGCCCCTCTAATGGTTCGGAGGTCCATGCCGGTCTCCGAACCAGAGGAGCGACTCCATGATTTTCCGAACGCTGGCTTTGCTATTTGTGACTTCGTCGTCGAGCTTCGCCGGCGCGGCGTTCGCCGACGCCGGGCGCACGATTTTCCGCTACGACACTTTCGGCGACGAAGCCTTTTGGGGCGACGCGCTGAAGCTTCACCAGGCGATCGCCGGCGCGGAGGCGGGAGGGGTCGGTCCGGGGCTGAGTCCCAAGGCGGCGTTGGGCGTCGGCCTGAAAGTCGACGCGGCGGCGTTGTCGCCCGCGCAGATTGCCGCGCTGCGGAACGGCACTCTGGATCTGGATAGCCCCCGGACCACCTTGGCGCTGCTGAAGGGCGACGCCGTCATCGGAATCAAGGGCCGGTTCGACCGGAAAGGCGCGTTCACTTCCGTGGGCATCACCTGCGCCCTTTGCCATTCGACGGTCGACGACTCGCTGGCGGCAGGCATCGGCAATCGGCAGGACGGTTGGGCGAACCGTGATCTGGACGTCGGCGCGATCGTGGCGCTGGCTCCGAATCTCACGCCGTTGACCGATGCCCTCGGCGTGGATCTGGCCACCGTCCGCCAGGTGCTCGCAGGTTGGGGGCCCGGCCGCTACGACGCCGAGCTGTTGCTCGACGGCAAAGGCTTCCGACCCGACGGCAGGACGGCGGCGACGTTGCTGCCTCCCGCCTTTGGTCTGGCAGGAGTCAATCTGCACACGTACACGGGCTTCGGGTCCGTTCCGTACTGGAACTCCTACGTCGCGGTGACGCAAATGCACGGCAAAGGGACCTTCAAAGACGCGCGGCTGACCGATGCGGAAAAATTTCCCGTGGCGGCCCGGCTCGGGCTGGGCGAAGTGCGCAGTGATCCGGACCTCGTCACGCCGAAGCTCGCGGCTCTCCACGTTTACGAGCTGTCGCTGGCGCCACCATCCGCGCCGACGGGGAGCTTCGACAAAGGCCAGGCCCGCGCCGGGAAGCGGCTCTTCGCCGGCAAAGCGAAATGCGCCTCCTGCCACGTGCCGCCGCTGTTTACGGACCCCGGCGAGAACCTGCACTCGGCAGCCGAGATCGGCATCGACGAGTTCCAAGCCAGCCGCTCGCCGACGGGAGCCTACCGGACGACTCCGCTACGGGGTCTCTGGAGCCACCAGAAGGGCGGCTTCTATCACGACGGCCGGTTCGCGACGCTGGGCGACGTCATCAATCACTACGATGTGCACCTCGCACTGAACCTCGACGAGACGGAGAAGGCCCAGCTGCAGCAATATCTTCTCTCGCTCTAAAGGAGCGGGTGGGCGG
>JAYVBB010000752.1:0-4551 GCA_043750715.1 Pseudomonadota bacterium
GCTAGCGCTACCGCGACAAAACCTCCCCCGCAGGACTCGCCTCCCCCTACTATCAAGCCGCCGCCCGGGCCTGCCGCCGCCGGCCCCGTGGTCCGCGACAATTCCAGCCTGCACCTTCTGTATATCCTTGCACCAACGCAGCCGGCGACCTACAACCGCCTCGTTTACGAAAGCCCTGCTGCCGGTGGGAGCCACTCGCGGGACGATAGCGGGGGACTTCGGGCCTCGACGCTGGGCGTCGGTTTGGAGATCCAACACGAGAGCGGATTCGGCATGGTCGCCGGCGGCGCTCGTTATAGGCGCTACCCTGACTTCGTAGGCGAGGCGACCTTCGAACCGTCGCGTACAGACCACGACCTAGTCAGCAAAACGACAGCGAGCGCGATCGGAGTATGGCTCGACACCTTCCTTCTTAAGCAGGGGCTCGGCGCGGGGTGGGTGGCGCGGGGCGGCCTCGGACTCGATTTCGACTGGTCGACCGTGGAAATCGCCGAAGCGTACCGAGACGAACGCATCGAAAGCGAGTCCGCGAGTGAAGATACTACGATTAGATCGCGCCTGGGCGTAGCCTCCGTCCGCGTCGCGACGGGGCTCGCTTATGGGATGGGTGCGCTTGGCGCGGGCGTCAATTTGAACGTTCAGCTCCCGGTCTTCAGCACCGGCGCCAAGGTCGAGGCGGACGCCGACCCGGACCGCTGGGGGAAGGAGCTGGGTCACCGTGCTGCGATCGGCACGGAGCTTGCGATCGGCTTGCTATACCGACTTTAACCAGGGCGCCGTCGGTGTGCCAGGCGCCGTAGGTGGCACCGTTGCTAATAGGAACCATCGACGTCATGCGGGGCGCCTGCAAACATGTTCACGAAGTCGGCAGGAGTACCGAAGATCGAAGAGACGGACGCTCTCCCGCTAGAGAAATCCCAGCTTTCCGCGTCGCAGGGGTCGCGGTCCTTGAGCAGGCCGAAGATTTTTTCGAGAGCTTTCAGGAAGCCTGGAGCCTCGAGGACCATCTGCGCGACCAGGGTGCCGGACTTGCCTTTGGTTGCGTCGCCAAGACTCTTTCGTGTCGTCGCGATAAGGGCCGAGACGTCGGCCGTCTGCTTCGCCGTGACTGTGGCGAGGTCGCAAGTAGGGAATCCTTGTCATATTCGTCGAATAGGCTGCGGTCTGTAGCTAATTCGAAAGTTATTTGATTCATCGCGACATTTACCCTCTATCAACCGTGGCTTAGCGCTCTCAGTCTTGGGACTTATAGTCCTAGTTTGAGATCATTACCGGACGACATGATTCAAGGGTGACCAAAACGGGCCGATGTCATACTTATGCGAAACCTCTCCCTCGTCGGTTGGCTCGTGCTGGGTTTGACTCCCGGAGCTTCCGCCGCAAACAACATGGATTGCCCCTTGCCGGAGCAACTGCTTACGGGCGTGAAGCTGCGCTGCGGGGAAGCGGACGTCATCGGCACGTTAGAGCCTTCAACGGCGCCCTTTTGCGACAAGGACGGCCAAAAAAAATGCATTACTTCTGAAGCATTTCCCGCAGTCGATGTGGCAACTGTCGCCGCCGTCGACGTGCGACTGGAGACGCAGATCGGCGGCGTTACCGGAACGTACATTCACGAGATTGATTCGACGGCAGTCCTTGCATGCATCGCCGAGGGGCAGATCGAGTGCGCCGTCACTGACGCTTTGTCGGCACTCGACACGGTGGGACTTGAAGAGAAGGTGCTGGCGGGCAAAATCCTGGCTGGGACTTCCGGAATCGCCGTTCTCGGCACGCCGGTGCGCTGCCATGACGGCCTCAGTCAAAGCTGTCTCGCCATTCCCCGTTTCCCGGCGATTCAAACCTTGCGCCTGAACCAGTGCGAGGTCGACAGCCAATGAAAGCCGCCCCGTCCTTGTCCATCATCGTTATCGCGATGTTTTCGGCCACTGGCTGCGGCACTGCGAAACTTACCGGCTACGACTGTCCGCTTGCCACGCAGCTCGCCCGCGGCGTCGCGATCGAATGTGGCGGCCAGTCGATTACCGGCACGGTGTACGCTAAAAACCTGGCGGAGTGCTCGGCGACCGGTCAGACCGACTGCTTCGCGACGAAGGCTTTCGCTGCAGTGGACCAGAGCCTCCTCGTTCCGGAGAACGTCAAGGTCGGCCGCGAAGCCGCGGGCGTCACCGGCAACCTCGAGGTCACCGTCATCGGCGGCACTTTCCCCCTCTGCGAAAGGGACGGTCAGACCGACTGCATCACGCTTGACCGCTTCGTGGCGATCGACACGACAACCGCGGCAGACCGGATTGCGGCCGGGGTGGTGGTCGGCTCGGTCACAGGCACGGGTGTGGTCGCCAACGCGGTGCCCTGCTCAAGCAACGCCCAAGTTGGCTGCCTCGCCAATTCGACTTATGTTTCCGCGCCCTTGAAGGCAGTAAGCGCCTGTCTCCTGACCGACCCTTAGCCGAGACGTTGACTAGACTTAAAGTACTCGGACGATCTAGCCGAATGAATTGGCATATATAGCTCGAGGGTCAGTCCAGAATGATGGAAAGTTTTTCCTCCAAACAAGGGACCGTGTTGCTTGCCGTGCCGATCGGCGGCTATCGCGACATGCTGCGCCAAGTTTTGAGGGCCTTGGGATTTACCGCCATCGAGGCCGTCAATTCGATCGCGGACGCGATCAGTTACCTTGAGACGGCAGAGGCTACGCCGAGCTGGATCGTGACAACGCCGCACACTACTTCTGACACGAACTGCTTACAGCTTCTGTCGCTTCTATTGCAAACCCCGTCCCTGCAGATGATCAAGGTCAGCCTGTTCTACACGAAAGATGAACATCATTGCTTGTCGCCAGGCTTCGAGCTCGGGCTGTTTTCCTGTCACAAGATCGAAACTCGGACGATTCTCGAAGTCGAGTCGTCGGTCAAGACGCTGATGAATCGCATTTCCGCATACAACCAGGATCCCTGCCTGATTGCGGCAAGCTTCCTCCGCGACTATCTGAAATCTGAATGCGCTTACGCCAATCTTTTGAGCCTCGAGCAAAACCTCTCGCGCCTTTACCCGAAGATGGCGTCTCTGCTCATCAACGTTGCCGAGGCCTATGAGTTGATGAGCCTCAAGCCCGACGCGCGGTCCTACCTTGCTCAGGCGAAGTTCCTCGATCCGGCCGTAGCGCCCAAGGCCGAGGCCATATTGAAGCGCCTCAACGGACCCGGGGACAGCCACTTGACTCTCGACAAGGTCAGCCTCGCCGAAATTTTCCAGCTGAAGTCCTGCGTGGTCATCGACCCCGACAAGTCGGTCCACGGCCCTCTCGAGCAATCGCTTCGGTCGATCGGCATAAGCATCGTAAGGCTCGACACCGATGCCGAGTCGGCTTACTCGTGGATCCAAAGTCACGGCGAGCCGGGAATGGTCGTCATGGAGTGGAAACTCGGCGGTCTGAGTAGCGCGGCCTTCATCCAGCGTTTGCGGAAGCTCGGCTACTGCCAATCTCCGATCGTGCTACTCAGCTCTTTGATCAAGGCCGACGCCAAGCCGCTGCTCCAGGAGCTCGGCGTCACGACGGTCGTCGACAAGCCGTTCACACACGACCGTTTCATGGGGAAGCTTGTAACGGCCCTCCGCACGAATTTCCTCCCGGCCGGACAACGGACGGCACTGCGCAAAGTCGAAGAGTGCCTGCTGAAGGGCAACGTCTCGGACGCGCGTGAGCTGTCGCGAATCCTGTTAGCCAGCCCCATGAAGATGCCGCTCGAAACGCAGGATTTCCTGGAGGCTAGGCTCTCGTATGCCGAGGGTGATTTCGCGGCGGCCCACAAGATCGTCGCCCGCTTACTGAGGGAGACGCCGGACAAGCTCGCCTACCAGGATCTCATGGGCAAGGTGTTGCTCAAAATGGGTGAATTCGAGGCGGCGGTCATGTGTTTCAAGCGCGCCAACTCCGTCTCTGGGGACAATATCGAACGAATCTGCGGCATGGCCGAGGCGTTCACCGAGCTTGGCGAGTACGATATAGCCGCTAAGAGCATTTCGACGGCCCGCGCCATCGACGCTCAGTCGCAGGACGTACTGGAGTCGACCATCAAACTTGGCTTGGTCACTGGCAACCTCGACCAGGCAAGGGAAGCAATTTCGGCCGTGACGACGTCGCAGGGCGTGCTTTCCTACATGAACAATCGTGCCGTCGCTTTCGCTAAGTCGGGACGTCACGCCGAGAGCCTCAATCTCTACCGCGACACGATCAACATCCTCCCAGCCGATCAGGCTGACACACGCGCCCTCGTCCTTTACAACATGGGACTCGCTCACGTCCGCAAGGGCGACTTGATCGAAGCCGAGAAAACGCTCCAGACGGCTGCTCCGGGGGTCGCCGAGAAGCTGAAGCCGAAGTTGGACCGAGTCCTGACGAAAGTCCGTAGCGCGATCGACACGGGCGCGACCGTCGTGATCGATTCGTCGATGCCGCAAGCAACCGCGACCGAAGTCAAGGAAGCTCTCGGGCCCGACGCTCCCGTTCCTGGACATGCCTGCTGCTTCGGCCTGCATTCCCCGGCGCCG
>JAYVBB010000753.1:0-2114 GCA_043750715.1 Pseudomonadota bacterium
GTAGCGGATGGGGCGGACCTTCTCCTGGGCTATCGCGTGCGAGGAGACCTCCATCGCCATCACCTTGGTGCCGCGTTTCACTGCTTCAGCGAGTAGGGCGTAAAGGACGTCCGGATCCGGAGTCGTGTGACGGGTCGGTACATGGTCGGCGCCGAAATAAGCACCGAGCGTGCCAATGGTCAGGCACGAAACGCCCGCGGCTCGCAGGAGCTCGCCCGTCATCCAGACCGTCGATGTTTTGCCGTTGGTTCCAGTCACGCCGAGGCAGGTCAGCTTTTTCTGCGGATTGTCGAATGCCTCCGCCGCGAGCACGGACCACGCCGCCCGGCCGTTTTGCACCGCCACCCAGGGCGTCTTCGTACCGGCCGGTACCTTCTTCGGATCTTCGACGACGAGCAGGCCTGCGCCGAGGCTCGCGGCTTTTTCCAGATGCGCATGGCCGTCGGCGGTTACGCCCTGGTAGGCGAGAAAGAGGTCGCCCGCCTGAATCTGCCGCGAATCGGGCGACAAGTTCCCAGGTACGGCCGGCGGCGTCCCCGCCGCCGACAGTACCAAACCTGCTCGCTGCAAAGCCGCCACTGCCCGCTCGGGACTCAACCTACATCTTGGCAGCTGGAGTTCCATGTTGCTCGCCGACTGCCACGTGAGGCGGTGCTGATTTCGTTTTGGGCTCGAGGTCCGGAGCGACGTTCAGGTACTTGAGGCTCCGCTCCGTGATCTTCGAAAACACCGGCGCGGCCCAGGTTCCGCCATGATAAGGCTTTATTCCGGGTTCGTCGATCATCACGTAGATGACCAGATGCGGGTCGGCGACCGGCGTGAAGCCGACGAAACTCGCCATGTATTTGTCTTTGGCGTAACCCTTGATCCCCGGGTCGACCTTCTGCGCCGTGCCGGTTTTGCCGGCGGTCGTATAGAGCTCGGTGGCGGCGCGTTTGCCCGTTCCGTGCTTGTCGGTTACCACCTGGCGGAGGATTCCCCGCATCGTCCTCGCAGTCGCGGGCGTGACCGGATGCCCGAGCATTTGCGTCGGCGTGCTGGTCACCACTAGACCGTCGTAGGAGACGACCCGTTCGATCAAAGTCGGCTTCATCAAGCGTCCGCCGTTGGCGATCGCGCCCATGGCCTGCACCAGCTCCAGGCCGGTAATGACGAAGCCGTGACCGAAAGCGACGTTGGCGAAACGGATCGGAATCCAGCGTTGCCAGTCGGCGATCCGTCCGGAGCTCTCACCGGGAAAGCCGAGCAGCGTGTCGCGGTTGGCGAAGCCAAAGTTCTTCAGCGCCGTATAGGTGCCTTCCCGTCCGAGTTTTTGGGCGATCTTGTAAGCGCAGATGTTGCTCGACTGGACGACGGTCTCCGTCGTCGTCAGGCTTGCGGACGAATGGGTGTCGTGGATGGTGTGCTTGCCGACCCGGAGCGAACCGCTGTCGCAGGCGTGACTCTCGCTGGGGGAGGTCGATTTCTTGTCGATCGCGTGCGCGATGATGAAAGGCTTCATCACCGAGCCCGGCTCGAAGGTGTCGAGCAGGGCGGAGTTGCGGGTTTCCGAGATTTTCAGCGTCCGACTCTGGTTCGAGTCGAAGCTCGGGAAGTTGGCGACTGCCAGGATCCGGCCGGTGTGGGGATCGGAGACGATGGCGAAGCCGCGCTTGGCCGAGGCGGCTTTGACGCCGGCCTGGAGCTCGTCTTCGGTGATTTCCTGGATCACCCGGTCCAATGTCAGGTAAATGCTGTTGCCCGTCCGCTCCGGGGCGGCGCCGCTCGTCTCCTTGTAGATGACCTTGCCCTTGGCGTCCTTCTCCGCGATGACGTGAATCGCCTGGCCCTTCAAATCCTTGTCGAACTGGCGCTCGAGGCCGGCCAAGCCGTTGTTGTCCAGGCCGGTGAAGCCGAGCAGGTGCGACGCGGCGTTGGCGCCAGGGTAGTAGCGGGCCGGCTCGGCGATTTGGACCATTCCGGCCAATTCGAGGTTCATCGCCTCTTCCGCGACGTGCGGGTCGAGCTGGCGGGCAAGCCATGCGAAGTAAGACTTCTTCTTCGCGAGGTTCCTCAGCTTCTGCGGCGACAGCTTCAAAATGCGCTGCAGGCGCGCCAGGTCGCGGGAGCTGGGA
>JAYVBB010000754.1:0-4768 GCA_043750715.1 Pseudomonadota bacterium
CACCGTGGTTTACAACCTCGACATCAAAGAAGCCGGCACCTACCGCCTGCACGGTCTCGTGAACGGCCCGACCAACGCCACCAACGGCTTCTGGGTCAAGATGGACGCAGGCGCGCTCGTGGGTTGGCTCTTCCCGACCAACGCAGCTCTGTACACCTGGGACCTCTCCGACAACGTCATCGCCGCCGGCACGCCGAACACCTTCACGCTCACCACCGGCGCCCACACGCTGGAAATCCGCCAGCGCCGGGAGCAGGCCAAGATCGACAAGCTGGTGCTGACCAACGACCCAATGTACCTTCCGGCGAACGCGGGTCCCGCGACGCGCGATGTCAACGTGCTGAGCTACGACATCTCCGAGCAGACCGGCATCACGGGCGCCGAGCTCACGATCGAAGTCGCCGACTACTCCGCCAATGCCTACATGTTCAAGAACCCGACCATCAACCTGCCCTCGGGCGAGGTCGTGGTGAAGAACATGAAGCTGCTGATCAACGGCGTCTTCCTGCCCCAGCACGCCACCTACACGATCATCGACAAGTCGGTTGCCGCCCCGGGCGGCGTGCTGACGAGCGCGGCCCTGGTCGCTCTCAAGGACAAAGGTGCCGACGCCGACGAGTTCTCCTTCGTCTTCGACGTTTTGGAGGCGAAGTGATCCCGGCACGCCACCTCGTCACGCTGCTACTTGCTTTCGGAGTCGGCGCCTGTGGGGCCGAACCGAAAGAGCAGAAAACCGCGGAATCCGGGGACGCAACGGCCAAGACGGGCAAGAAAAAGAAACCGACGGCCCCTAGTGACGACGCCGGCGGAGAGGCAGAGGGAACGGACGGGCCGGGCGAAGCGGAAAGCTCGGACGGGACCGGCGGCGATGGCGGCGGCACGACAGACGGCGGCACGACCGACGGCGGCAACGCGGCGAAGGGCGAGGAATACTTCAACCTCTCGGTCGTGCCCGTGCTCCAGGTCAAATGCATCGGTTGCCACGCCGACCCGCGCCTGCCGGTCGAAGTGCGCGCACCCCTCTCGATCTATTCTTACAAGCTGATGAAGGGGTTCCTGGGAGACGGCAAAGGGTCGCAGGACAACGTTGTCTTCAACAAGATGCACAACATCGCGAGCCACACCGGCGGTGACCGCTGCCAGGGCGGCCCGAACGCCACACCCTGTAAGGACATCATCGACTGGTGGCACGTCGAGTTCGGCGAGGACACTGGCGGTAGCGTCAAGCTCGGCCGTATCACCGATTTGACGGCACTGGGCAAAGTCTACGGCTACGCATTCGACCCCGCGGACACGACCCTCGGCGTGACGGTGAAATTCTACGCCGACGGCGACAAAGACACGGGCATCGCTGCCGGCTCGACGGTGGCGAACATCGCGGGATCGGACAACAACACGCCGGGCAGCCACGCGTTCAACGTGACGCTACCTGACGCGCTGAAGAACGGGAAAGTGCACACATTGATGGCTTACGCGGTCATCGGCGGCGTCGAGCTGGCATTGTCGGACGACCCGCTGCCCTACACCGCCTACTCGTTCACGACGGCCGGCCGGGACTACTACAACGCGAACGTAAAAGGCGCGATGGGCGGCTGCACGGGATGCCATAACGTCGACTACGAGACGCAGTACTACTCGATGATCTCGCCTTCACCGGCCAAAGGCGCGACGAAGATCAACAACCAGCTGGTCAACAAACCGTCGCTTTCGAACGGCGCCATGCACGGCGGGGGCAAGCTCTGTGGCAGCGTCAACGCCAGCCCTTGCAGCGTGTTCCAACAGTGGTGGACCATCGAGTTCGGCCCTTAAAAAGCTCCGGCCGGCGATTCAGGTCTTGGCCTGAAAAGGCTATGAACGTTCCGTCCGGCATTCCACGGTGCCATCCCGGCTCTGCTTGAAACTCATCTCAATCGGCTTGCAACACACCTGACAATCTTCAATGTAAGACTGCGTCCCCGCCGACCCATCAAAGAACGTCACGAAACTTTCCCCACACCACGGACATTGCACCGAGACCGGATCTTCCATCAGTGCTGCCTCCCTGTTTGTGCCTGCTCGAACTGCTTCACGAGGAACCCCCTTACCGATGACTCCGCCTCTGCCACCGGTAGGCCGTGCTTGGCCGCGAAGATCCCGGCGAGCTCCGCCATCGTTCGCTTCCCGTCGATCATCGCCAGGGTATCGATCAGGATCGAATTGATGATCGTGAACGTATCGAAGCTCTTGAGACGGGGTACGGGCAGTTCCCGTCCGGTAAGCCATGCCGGCAGCATGACAAACGACGCCGGCCTGATCGCTGCCGCGCCGGTTTTCTTCGCTGCGAACGCCGTGACGAGCTCGATGCGTCCGTGAGCGCTGGCCGGCGACTGCATGTATGGCATGCTGTGACGCCTGGGCTCGCCCACCGCGAACCCGGCAGCAGTCACCGTCTCGAGGACTTCTTCCAGGCTCAGGTTGTCGATCGAGCGCGCGTGATTGAATCCCAGCGGCCCGAAGTTGACGAACGTCCCTCCCGGCACCAGGAGGTCGTTGATCGTCGCGGCGAGCTGCGGCAGGCTCGGCGGCAGGATGTCGATGAGCCAGGGGGTCAGCACGACGTCGAAGGCGCCCGCCTTGAAAGGTGGTTTCAGCGCGTCGGCGAACACGAGCTCGAGGCCCGGATTGGCGGCCGTGGCGGCGGTGCATTTGCGGAGGACGGCGTGGCTTTCGAGATCGCGCGGCGCCAAGGCGAATTCATGCAGCTTCAGGGCCTTGCCCTTGAACAGGCGTTTGGCGGCGATCAGCATCAAGGGATTGATGTCGGTCGCGACCGTCAGGGCGGGACCTGCCGTCTGATGCAGGTCGTAAGCGAGGCGGCCGTAGCCGGCTCCGAGGATCAGGACGCGTTTCCCTTTCCAGGCGTCCTTCGGCAGCACTTCGAGCACCGCGTCGAGGCACAGGCGGTTTTCCTCCGTCTCCCAGGCCCAGTCGCGAAAAATGTTGTTGATGTAGCTGGTGATGGTCTGTCGGGCGGGCAGGCGCACGTTCATCGCGGAGCTGAGTTCTTCCGAGCCTTCCGTCGATGCTTCCAGCGGGGCGAGGAGCTCCGCCAGAGCCTTGCGGTGCTCGACCTTCGCCTGGAGGATCTTTCTCAGGCGCTTGGTCGTGAGCTCGGAGAGGGCGGGCTCCTTCAGCTCCAGCTTCAGAAGTTCGACCTCGCCGTCCAGACGCTGAGTCAAATGCTTGAGGCGCAAATGCCAATCTGCGAGCGAGGCCGAGGGCTCGGGAAGGAGCCACGGAATGCCGTCGACGGCGGCAAACTCTTTCCCGCAGCCCGCGCACGCCGTCGTCCCGCCGCCGTCCAGCGCCGCGCGGCAGCATGGGCAGGCAAGGACTTCGGCTAAGGGCGACACGGCCACGGGCTGCCTCAGAATTTGGTGACACTGGAAAAATGGAAGTTTTCGATGCGCAGTGCGGGCACCGAGGCCAGCGGCGTGCGCCCCTTGCCCGCCATTCCCGAACGCCCGAGGATCGTCTTCGTCTCCGTGACGCCCGACACTGCCTGCAGCATTCGGATCGGGTTGTCGTGCCAGCGCATGTTGAGAATCGGTCCGGCGAGTTTGCCGTCCTTGATCTCGAAGAGGCCGTCTCGGGTCATCCCCGTGATGACGCCTTCCATCTCGACCACCATGCGCAGATACCACGTATTGGCGACGTAGATCCCGCGCTCCGTATTTTTGATCAGGTCCTTGAGCGTCGCGTGTTTGCCGGCCAACGGCGTTCCGGAGCGCGCTTCCAGCTGGATCGGTGGACCGCCATAAGGACTGAAGGTTTCTGCCAGTCCCTGCTTTTTGGCCCAGAAGGCCGAACAGTGCAGATCCTTGATCCGTCCGCCGTCGATCAGCTCGACGCTTTGGCAGGGCACGCGCCGATGGTTCAACGGCAGCGCGGCGTAGGTACCGCCTTCCGGCAGCGGCAGGCTAAGAGTTTGGGACAGGTGCAGACCTTCGGGGAAAACGAGCTCGGGCAGTTTGCGGCTGAGGTAAGTCCGACCCTCGTCGATTTTGCGGCGGTCGAAAAAGCCGTACATCAACGACGTTCCCAAGGAGTCCATCACGGCTTGCGGGTGCATGACGACCGTGTAGTCGCCGGACGTGAGCTCGCGGGGATTCGCGCTGGCGAGGCAGGTCTCCATCGCCTCGGTCAGGGCGTCCCCGATCAGCCGGTCGAGCTCGGCCGCGGGAGCGTACACCGAGGCCCGGGCGGTGGCGCCGACTGCGCCCGTCTTCGGGTCGTCGACCGTCAAATTGATCGTAATGCCGCTGTCCCGCGTCCTGAGCGTCAAACCCGACGAGACGAACGAGGTCTTTTCGACTTCCTGCGCCTCGAGATAGCCGGTGACCCTAAGGCCTTCGCGGCGCGCCCGCGAGGCATGCTTTTCGATCGCGGGATAGAGCGCCTGCGGGCCGTAGAGCTCGTCGAAGTCCCCTTGCGCGACGTCCCACACCAGGTTGCCGCGCGCGGTGCGCGGCAGGACGTGTTCCTTGTCGACGGGCTGCTGCTCGACGTCCGTCCGCAGCTTGCGGATCTGCTCCACGAGAGCGACGTCGTTCGTGTGCTGGCAGGAAAATCCGGCTTCCCGGCCCTGCCACGTCCCCGAAACCTCGAAGCCGAGCGTTTCCTTCGCGACGTTCTCGCGGCAGATCACGCCTTGCGCGATGCGGATGCCGTACAGGCGCTGCCTGACGGCCGTGACGTCCAATAGGTCGAAGCCCAGCACCTGGCTCCG
>JAYVBB010000755.1:0-2374 GCA_043750715.1 Pseudomonadota bacterium
CCGACTGCCCACGGCGCCGGTAGCTGCAGCGCGGTAGCCAGGGTCCAGCCGAGGATGGGGGTCAGCAGGTATCTGCTTGATCGGCTCCGGTCGAGTCACAGGTTGGATGTCCGGCTTCGGGGTCGGCTTACCTTCGCCGGCGTCGTCGCCCGGCTTGGGCGGGTGGTCGAGGATGGCTTGGGCACGTGCAAGGTTGGCGTTGATTGCAGCCAGATCGGCGCCGGGCATGTCGGTCGCGACGAAAATCGCCATGACTTCCAGCTCGAGCGCGACCTTGGTGACTTCGTCGCGCTTGTCTTCGGGAGACTCGGTGGCGATGGTGCGCAATCTGGCAGCCGTATCGCGGATCCCCTGCGCGAGAATCGCGGCGTTGGGAATTCCCCCCGCCAATGCCAGGCCTTCGACCTGCGACGGCTCGCCGCCTCCGGCGACGAGGTAAGTTTGCTCGACGTCGGTCATGTCCCTCTCGAAGTAGGCGAGAACTTCGTCGAGTTTGGGCGAGGAGCCGTCTTGCGTGGGCGCCTCGTCTGCCTTTACCGCGCTGACGTCGCCGCGGCGGGCTTTGCAAGCGAGGAAGGAAGTGAACGCGACGAGGGAAACGATCAGGGTTCGGCGAAGCATGACGAGTCCTCAGAGTTGATTCCAGCGATCATATCATAATTAACCATTCCTCCCAGGCGAAATCAGGCCTGTTTTCGTAGTGAAAATTGATCTCAGGAGGAATGGCAAAATGCGGACCCGCCTAAGTCGCCTTTTTCGCAACGTGTTTGTCGGGCAGAGCGGATCCTCTAAACAATTTCCCGCCGATCACCGAGAGCCCCGCTGAGCATTTCGTACGGAGCTGCTCGCCCCGCCTGCTCGCACCCGAGCAAAACGCATCCCCCCAAACCCGAGGAACCCCGCATGACAAGGAAGCGTGACCCCCACGTCCATCCCATCACTCGACGCGAGCTCTTATCCCAAGGCATTCTGAGCGTCGGCGGCTTCGCCGTCGTGCCGAGCATGCTCGGGCTGTTCAGCCGGCGCGCAATGGGCGCCGAGCTCGTCTGTTCGCCCGTCACTGCCGGGACCGCGCGCATGATCCCGTTCATCGTCTTCGACCTGACGGGCGGTGCCAACATCGCTGGATCGAACGTCGTCGTCGGAGACCGCGGCGGCCAGAAGGTGTTCCTGCCGGACGCCGCGTATAAGCTGCTCGGCCTGCCGCCGGAGTCCGTTCCCGGAAAAGTCGGCGTCAACGAAGAGCTGGGACTCGCGTTCCATCCGCTGAGCCCGATGCTCGCCGGGATCAAGCAGTTCGCCCTACCGGCGACAATCGGCAGCACGGACGGCGCCGTTTTCTGCGCATCCTCCGCTGACGACCGTCCGGGCAACCCCTTCAACCCGCTCTACTGGATCGCCAAGTCAGGGCTGAACGGCGACCTCGTGTCGTTGATCGACAGCCCGGATCCGCAAGGGGATCATGCCAAATCGATCTCGCCCGCGGCGTCGATCGATCCGGCGAAAACCCCATCGCGCATCGCGCGGTCGGTCGACGCGACGGGCCTGGTCACGCCGGGCAAGCTCACGCAGATCATGAAAGCCGTGAGCACCACCTCGGACGCCGACGTCAGGAAAGTGATGGCCGCGATTCGGTCGATGAGCGAGGCGCGCCTAAAGATGTTCCAAGAGAAGGACGTCTCAGGCCAGATTCAGGACCTGATCAAGTGCGGCTACATCAACAGCGAGAACTACTTCTCGGGATTTTCGGCCGACGCGCTGAATGCGGCGAACGACCTGAAGGTCACGCAGAACCTGTTCAACTTCGCCAATGGCGTCGAGCAGACGGCCGGAACCATCGCGAAGCTCGTGCTCGACGGCATGGCAGGAGGCGCCCATCGCCCTTGGCGGCTACGACTACCACGGCAACACGCGGGCGGAGCAGGTTCAACGCGACACCCTCGCCGGACAGATGATCGGCAAGACGCTCGAGCTCGCGGCCCGGAAGCAAAAACCGGTGATGATCTACGTCTACACCGACGGCGGCGTGTCGTCCGACGGCGGCGCCGTGACGAACGGGTTCTACAAGTTCAACTCAGACGCGGGCCAGTGCGGCGCTTCGTTTGCTCTCGTCTACAAGCCGGAAGCCAAACGCGGCGACGCCAACCGGGACGACAACCGCCAGATCGGTGGATTCCAAAACGGCGGCATCGTCGACGTCGCCGCCAGTCCCATCGGATCCAACGTCGAGAACCTGACGAAGGCGGTGGTGGCGAATTACCTGGCGCTCCACGGCAGGGAGGACGAGCTGGCGTCCGTCGTGAAGGACAATCCGTTCGGCGACGGCTCGAAGAAGCATCTCGCGTTCAAGAAGATCGTTTGATCTCAGTCGACT
>JAYVBB010000756.1:0-8481 GCA_043750715.1 Pseudomonadota bacterium
TTTTTTATCGTGCCCTCGCGGACGAGGCGCTTGACGCCCGCGAGCGACGCGGCGCTCGCCGGCTCGCAGCCTATGCCCGAGCGGTCGATCTGCGCCTTGGCAGCCATGATCTCGTTGTCGTCGACTTCCGTGACGACGCCGTTGGTCTTCGCGATGACGCCCTTGGCCTTCTCGAAGTTCACCGGGTCGCCGATCCGGATTGCCGTGGCGACGGTCTCGGCTTTGACCTTGTGGCGTTTGGCGAACTTTTCCTGGTAGCTCCGGTAAAACGGATTGGCTCCCTGCGCTTGGACGGAAGCGATCCGGGGCATCCGGTCGATCCAGCCCGCGGCGTGGGCTTCGGCGAGCGCTTTGCCGAAGGCGCTGGTGTTGCCGAGGTTGCCGGCCGGTACGACGATCCAGTCGGGAGTCTTGAACGAAAGCTCCTCGAGGATTTCCCAGATGATCGTCTTCTGGCCTTCGAGGCGGAAGGGGTTGAGCGAGTTGACGAGATACATGCCGAGCGTCTTCGCGGACTCCTGAACGAGCGCCATCGCTTCGTCGAAGTCGCCGCGAATGCTCAGACACTCGGCCCCGTAGCCGACGGCCTGCGCCAGCTTTCCGGCCGCAATCTTGCCGGCGGGAATGAAGACGACTGCCTTCAGCCCTGCCTGAGCGGCATACGCCGCCAGCGCCGCGCTGGTGTTGCCCGTCGAGGCGCAGGCGACCGTCTTCGAGCCGAGGCGAACCGCCTGCGACACGGCGACCGTCATACCTCGGTCCTTGAACGAGCCGGTCGGATTTTCGCCTTCGTGCTTGAAGCGGAGACTGGTCACGCCGCCGTAGTCCGACAGCGCCTGGCGTTCGTAAAGCCTCGTCCGGCCCTCGGGGTGCGTGACGACGTGCTTCGGGTCGAGTTCGAGCACCGCCTCGCGGAACTTCCAGACGCCGCTCTGGTCGAGCGGCGCGAAGCTGGCGTTCCGTGCCGGGAGCTTCGCTTTCAGGTCCTTCAGGATCTTGACGTCCCGCTCGACGGTAAGCAGCGACCCGCAGTCACAGTGGTAGCGGACCTCCGCCACCGAATGCTTCTTGGTACACGAAATGCACTGTAGGCATTCGCTCATAGCGCGTGGGCTCCCCGTTGCGCGATGCGACCGACGTGCATCGTCGCCGCCATCGGTGCGAAGGCGCGCTGCATGGCTTCGGCAGCTATCCTGGCGTCCTGTTGGCTCGCCGCTAGCGCGAAAACCGACGGTCCCGCGCCGGAGATCGAGCAGCCCAGGGCGCCGGCTTTGAGTGCCGCGGCTTTGACCGCCGGGAAGCCCGGAATCAGGCCGGACCGGCGGGGCTCCGCGTAAACGTCCACGAGCGCGCGCCGGGCTAAATCGAAGTCGCCGGCCGCGAACGCGGTGACCAGGCTGCAGCTGTACGCCATCGCTGCCACGAAGTCCTGCTGCGTGACGAGCTGCGGCAGGACGCCGCGGGCTTTCTTGGTCGGGAGCTTCATGTCGGGGCTGACTACCGCGACCCACCATTCGCCTTTGACGGGAACCCGCGACGCGCTGGGCGGATCGGTGCCGAGCACGACCGAGACGCCGCCGAGCACGCACGGGGCGATGTTGTCGAGGTGGCGGCCCGCGACCGATTCCTCGCCGTCGAGCGCGGCGGCGAAAATGACGTCGGTGCCGACGTTCTTGCCGGACGCGAGCACGGCTGCCATGGCGCCACCGACGCTCGCGGCCGCGCTGGCTCCGAGGCCGCCCGACACCGGCAGCATCCGTTCGAGCGTCAGCAGCACGCCGCGGTGATCGCCGATGCGGGTCAACAGGGAAAGCGCCGCAACGACCGCGCAATTTTTGGTCGGATCGTTCGGAACCACGTCCGCGTCGCGGCCTGTCACGCTGACGACGCGCGACTCGCCGGTGGTCAGCTCGATCGTCACCTTGTCGCCAAGGCCCTCGACCGCGAGGCCGAGCACGTCGAAGCCCGGGCCGATGTTCGCAACGGTAGCGGGAACGAAGACGGTAGCCTGACTCAAGGCTTGCTCCTGCGCCGCTTGGGCTCGGTAGGACGGTCGGCGGCGATGGCGATCGCTAGAATGTCGTTCAGCACGCCGGCGGCGGTAACTTCGGCGCCGGCGCCGGGCCCGCTGACGATCAGCGGATTGAGATCGTAGCGGCGCGTCGACACGGTGACCTGGTTGTCGGTCCCCTTGAGCCGGCCGAGCGGCGCGTCGGCGGCGATCTCTTCGACGCCGACCGACACTTTGTCGCGGGCAATGCGGGCGACGTAGCGCAGAACCTTGCCGTGATTCTTCGCGGCGAGAACTTTGGCCTTCCAGGCTTCGTCGTCGGCCTTGAGGCGGTCGATGAATACCAGCGGATCGTCGTGGCTAGCTGCTTTTGAGAAAAGCGACTCGACGGCGAGATCGGCGAGATTCAGACGGATGCCGAGGGTCCGGGCCAGGATCAGCGCTTTTCGGGCGACGTCCATGCCGCTCAGGTCCTCGCGGGGATCCGGCTCGGTGTAGCCCAGCGAATGGGCGCGGCGCACGGCGTCGGAGAAGGCGGCGCCGGCCTCGAGCTCGGTCATCAGATAACCGAGCGTGCCCGAGAAGCAGCCAAGGATCATTTTGACTTCGTCGCCGGCTTCCTCGAGCTTCGACAGCGTGTCGAGGATCGGCAAGCCGGCTCCGACGGTCGCTTCGTATCTTAGATAGACACCGTTCTGGCGCGCGATCTCGAACAGCTCGTCGAAGGACTCCTGGGCGACGGCGAGCGGCTTCTTGTTCGCCAGTGCGACGTGCCATCCCGCGCTCAGCGCGTCCTTGATGAGCGGAGCCGTGTCGTCGGCGGTCATGTCGATGAAGACGGCCTTCTTCACAGGTAGCTGCCAGAGCCTGTCTTTCGCCTGCGCGGCGAGCGCCGCAAGCGAGAGTCTCGCTCCGTCTTTGCCGAACAGCTTGCCGCCGCCTTCCTTGAGCAGCAGCAGGTCCTGCAGCTGCTGTTTGTCGAAGCCGCGCTCCTGAACCAGCAGGCCCGAGCTGTCGATCAGGCCCAGGCAGCGGAGGTCGAGGCGCATTTTGTCTTTGAAGTAATCGTGCTGGGCGAGTACCTGCCGAAGCAACGTCCTGCCGATCTGGCCGGTGCCGCAGAATGCCAACCGGATTTCGCCCTCGGCTTCCTGCGGCAGCGCCCGGAGCTTCTCGAGGCGGAACTCGCGGTGGAGGCTCGAGAGGCCGTCGGCGACCCGCTCCTGGTCGACGACGACCGAGATGTTGAGCTCGCTCGAGCCCTGGGCGATCGCTTCGACGTTGACCTTGGCGCGAGCCAAAGCGGCAAACGTGCGCGACGCGATGCCAGGCGTGCCTTTCATGCCGAGGCCGACGACCGCCAGCACGGCCTGCTTGTCGAGCGAGCGGATCTCGTCGATCAGCGCGTGCTCCCGCTCGAAGCGGAAAGTTTCGTTCAAGGCTTTGGCCGCGGCTTTCGCGTCGCTGGTCGGGACGACGAAGCAAATGCTCGCTTCGCTCGACGCCTGGCTGATGACCGACACCGAGATGCCGGCCGTCGCCATCGTCGCGAACGTCCGCGCGGCGATGCCGGGGACGCCCATCATGCCTTTGCCCTCGACCGTCATCAGCGACTGGTTGAGGATCGCAGTCAACGCTTTGACCGGAAACGAGCCGGGCGGCACGTCGCCGGCGATGCGCGTGCCCGGAAGCTCCGGATGGAACGTGTTGCGCACGTTCAACGGGATCTGGTGGGTGAGGAGCGGGATGATCGTGCGCGAGTGCAGCACCTTGGCGCCGTAGTAGGCGAGCTCGGCCGCCTCCCGGTAGTGCAGCTCCGGCACGATCCGCGCTTCCTCGACGTACTTCGGATCGGCGGTGAGCAGGCCGTCGACTTCTTTGAAGAGGAAGACGGTCTCGGCTTTAAGGCAGTGCCCCAGCACGGTCGCCGAAAGGTCGGAGCCGCCCCGGCCCAGCGTCACCAGCTCGTTGTCCGGGCCTTTGCCGATGAAGCCCGGAACGATCACGAGCTTGCCGGCGAGAAGCTCCGGCAGGACCTTCGCCTCGACGTTCTTCTGCGTCTGGACGAGGTCGGGGAAGGGACTTCCGTATTGGCTCTCGACGCGGATCAGTTCCGTCGCGTCGACGTAGACCGTGTCGACGCCGCGCTCGCTCATCACCGCGGCGAACAGCTGGGCCAGCATGCGCTCCCCGCGCGACGCGGTGAGATCGAGCGTCCGGGGCGTCGCCTCTTTCAGGGTCTTGAGGCTCTGGCAGATCGCGAGCAGCTCGTCGGAGGCTTCGTCGATCAGAGCCTTCATGCGTTTGAGATGGACGGCGTCCTTCAGTAGGGTGTCGGCGGCTTCGTGGTGGCGCCGGCGGAACGTCGCTGCGAGTGGCCGATAGTCGCCGCCCTTGACGGCGAGGTCGGCCGCCCCGAGCAGCAGGTCGGTCACTCCCCCCATCGCGGACAGCACGACGGCCATCCCGGGCCTCAAGTCGTTCACGATCGCGACGACGCGCTCGATGGCGGCTTGATCCTGCACGGACGTGCCGCCGAATTTGGCCACGCGAAGGGGTTTCAAGCGCTCATATCCATAGAAGGAAGTTCCGTCGATGGTAGCACAGCCGTCTCCCGGAGGGTGCGGCAATTCGGCCCGTCGCGTTCACCGTGCTGCTTATAGATCCCGTCCTATGGCCCCAATAGGACGGGAAAAATGCCAGAAATTGACTGAGTTTGCCAAACCTTGAATTGGCTAGATCAACACTTGTGTATCGGCGCCCGAAGAGCCTCTATCATTGTTTACCTAAGGGGACCAGGCGATGGGGGCTACGCATCAGCTCGCGGACCGCGGATCGTTTTCGGTATTGATCGTCGACGACGAGGATGCCATGCGGGAGCAGCTGCGCCTGCGGTTCGAGCTCGAAGGGTTCAAGGTCTTCGACGCCGTCGGGGGCGACTCGGGTTACACCGTCTGCCAGAAGATGCATCCCGACCTGGTCATTACCGACATCCGGATGGCCCAGGGGACCGGCACGGAGCTCCTGAAGCGCCTCTCCAAAGATCAACCCGACGACATGCCGGTCGTGATGTGCATCACCGGGCATTCCGATCTCCAGGTCCACGAGGCCTACAGCTACGGCGCCTACGCCGTGTTTCAGAAGCCCTTCGACGTCAAAGACGTCATCTCGGCTTCCCGTCGCTTCCTCGATCTGAGGAAGAAGCAGCGGGCGACGACGGAAGCCTTGGCTAACTTCGACCGCGACCTGCGCCAGGTCCTCGGAGTCGTAAAGCGGGGCCCTCTTCCCGACGACGACCAGGCCCTGATGATGGGAGACCTCAAACAGGTCATTTCCATGATCGTGCACGAGGTCAACAGCCCGCTTTCGGTGATCTCCATGAACGCGGCGCTCCTTCTCTCGACGCTCACGCAGGGAGCGGCGCGCCTGGAAGCAGCGCAACGGATGGCTGGGGCGATCGACCAGAACTGCCAGCGCCTGATCGAGATTTCGCGGACGCTGCGCGACCTGTGCTCCGCGCAGGCGAAAGTCGAGCCGTTGGGCTTCGACCTCGGGTCGGTCGTCAAGGAGGCGATCGCGAGCATGGACGAAAGCGCGGCACTCACGGGCCTCGACGTGCAAGTCAGCGGCGGCGAAGTGTTCGTGCGTGGGGTCAAACGTCAGCTCGTGCAGCTGGTGCGCAACCTTCTCGAAAACGCCGCGCATGCGTCCCGCCAAGCCTCTCAGCAGCGCATCGACGTCGAGCTGGCGACCAGCAGCGGCTTCGCGACGCTTTCCGTTACCGACCGCGGAGGAGGCGTGCCGGAGGAAATTCGGGATGAGATCTTCGATCCTTACTTCACGACGAAGGGCAAGGAAGGCACCGGCATGGGCCTGGTGATCTGCCAGAAAGTCGCGGAAGCGCACGGCGGCAAGATCAGCCTCGTCCCGACGAGGGGCGGAGCGAAGTTCGTTTTGACGCTGAAAGTCTAAGCCTAGAGCAGCTCGGAAGCGGCCGCCTTGGCCGTGCCGCGCCGTAGCTTCACACCCTGCGCCATCAGCGCCTCCTCGAGCGCCTCCAGGCAGGAGTGCACGGCGTCGGCACGAGCGTTCTCGCCCATGATGCCGATGCGGATCACTTTGCCTTTGAGGTCGCCGAGGCCCCCGCCGATTTCGATGCCGCGCTCGACGAGCAGGAACTTGCGGACTTTGACTTCGTCAATGCCGTGCGGGACTTTCACCGCGTTGAGCATCGGCAAACGCTCGGCTTCCTTGGGCAGGTATTCCATGCCGAGGGTCGCCAGCCCGGCTTTGAGCGCGAGGTGCATGCGCTGGTGGCGGGCGAAGCGCGGCTCCAGGCCTTCTTCGACGACCAGACGTAACGCTTCGCGCAACGCGAAGATCATCGAGATCGGAGCGGTGTGGTGGTAGAAGCGCTCTTCGCCCCAATACCGCTTCACCATGCTCATGTCCAGGTACCAGCTCTGCACCTTGGTCTTTCTCTTTTCGATGACGTCCAACGCGTTCGTGCTGAAAGTCACGGGCGCCAGGCCCGGAGGGCAGCTCAGGCATTTCTGCGTGCCGCTGTAGAGCGCGTCGATCTTCCAGGCGTCGACCTCGACGGGGATGCCGGCGAGCGACGTCACGGCGTCGACGAGCAGCAGCGTCCCGGTTTCGGCGCAGATCTCGGCCAGGCCCTCAATTTTTTGCTTAGCGCCGGTCGACGTCTCGGCGTGGACGATGCCGAAGACCTTCGGCTTGTCCTTTTTCAGCGCCGCGCGGATCTCGTCATGGGAAAACGCCTCGCCCCACGGGCGGGAGATCGTCGTCACTTTCGCGCCGGCGCGCTCGGCGACATCCTTCATCCTGCCGCCGAAGACGCCGTTGACGGCGACCAGCATCGCGTCGCCCGGTTCGATCAGGTTGACGACGGCTGTTTCCATGCCGGCACTGCCCGTCCCGCTGACGGGGAAGGTGAGCAGGTTCTTGGTCCGCATCACCTGGCGGAGCATGTCCTGGCACTGAGTCATGATTTCGGTGAAAGCCGGATCGAGGTGGCCGAGGAGCGGTAGACTCAAAGCCTTCAGCACCGCGGGCGAGACGTCGGAGGGGCCGGGACCTAGCAGCAGACGCCGCGGCGGGTTCAGAGGTTGCATGCAAACCTACTCGTCGATCTTGAGAATCGCCATGAAGGCATCCTGCGGGATCTCGACGGTGCCGACCGACTTCATCCGCTTCTTGCCTTCTTTTTGCTTGTCGAGGAGCTTCCGCTTTCGCGAGGCGTCGCCGCCGTAGCACTTCGCCGTGACGTCCTTGCGGAGCGCCGAGACGGTTTCTCTGGCGACGATCTTGGCGCCGATGCCGGCCTGGATCGCGATCACGAACATCTGCCGGGGCAGGATCTCTTTGAGTTTTTTGCAGAGAGAGCGGCCGCGGAACGGAGCGGTGCTCCGGTGCACGATGCACGACAGGGCGTCGACGGAGTCGCCGTTCACCATGATGTCGAGCTTGACCAGGTCGCCTTCTTTGTAGTCGGTGACCTCGTAGTCCATCGACGCGTAGCCGCGCGAGATCGACTTCAGCTTGTCGTGGAAGTCGAAGATCATCTCGTTCATCGGGATCTCGTAGACGATCCGGACGCGCTTGGCCGTCAGGTAGTCGAGCGAGATCTGCTTGCCGCGGCGCTCGGTCAGCAGTTTGAAGATGCCGCCGATGAACTCTTCCGGCGTGTGCACGGTGAGCTTGACGTAGGGCTCTTCTATGGATGCGATGCGGATCGGCTCCGGCATTTTCGCCGGGTTTTCGACGCGGATCGTGACGTTGTCGATGGTGTTGACCTTGTACACGACCGTTGGCGCCGTGAAGATCAGGTCCAGGTTGTATTCGCGCTCGAGGCGCTCCTGGATGATGTCCATGTGGAGGAGGCCGAGGAAGCCGACGCGGAAGCCCATGCCGAGGGCGTTGGAGCTTTCGACTTCGTACGTCAGCGAGGCGTCGTTCATCTGCAGCTTCTCGAACGAATCCTTCAGGACGTGATAGTCCGAGGCGTCGATCGGGAAGATGCCGCCGAAGACCATCTGACGGGCCTTTTGAAAGCCGGCGAGCGCCGAGGCGGCCGGACGTTCGCGGAGCGTGATCGTGTCGCCGACGCGCGTGTCGCCGACCGTCTTGATCGAGCCGGCGAGAATTCCCACTTCGCCGGCGACGAGAAACGGCACGTCGACGACCTTGGGGCTGAGCTTGCCGACTTTCAACACCTCGAAGGACTGCCCGGTCGACATCATCATCATGTGTTGGCCCTTGGTCACCTGGCCGGCCATGATGCGGACAAGCGACACGGCACCGAGGTACGAGTCGAACCAGCTGTCGAAGATAAGCGCCTGCATGGGCCAAATATGCCACGGCCCTCAGGCACATAGGCAATGCCCAGCTGCGCGACTTCATACGGCGCTCGGCCCATCATGGGCTTGCCTGCGATTTCGATCGATCCG
>JAYVBB010000757.1:0-1755 GCA_043750715.1 Pseudomonadota bacterium
GACGCCGACTCGGTGGCGTCGGTGACCACTGGCGCCGCGACCCGCGCCCGCGCCGATGTACAAATCCGCCGCATCAAGAGCCTGATGCTGAGCAAAGGCGCCCAAGACACCGACGCCGACTTCGACCGCTTGGAAAAACTGCAAAAAGATCTTCGCGGCCAAAACTGATAAACTCTTGGGATAGATCCAAGAGGAGTTCCGCAGGATGAACTGGAAAAAGCTGGCGATGCCGGACGGCGCGAAGATCTTCAAAGTTCACAATTTCACGTACATGTCCAAAGGCACCACGTACCACTTCGAAGTGGACGAATACGCCGACGGCAATTTCTCCGGACATGGCGAGCACTCCACGGACAAGAACACCGTGTTGGAGTCGGTCTCGGGTAAGACCCTGGAAGACTGCGTCAACGCGCTCGTCAAAAGCGCCAAGAAGTAAGCCATGGCTCTGGACGTCGGACTGGAGCGCCTGGCAGCCTCGCCGCGTCTTGCCGACGGCTGGGGGCGGATTGGCCTGCTTTGCAATCAGGCCTCGGTGACCCGCGACTACGTCCCGGCCTGGGACGTCCTGAAGCAGATGGCGGGCAAACGCCTCGTCTCGCTCTTCGGGCCGCAGCACGGCTTCGCCGGCACGGCTCAGGACAACATGATCGAAACGACGCACACCAAACACCTCGGCACGGGCCTGAAGGTCTTCAGCCTCTATTCCGAAACGCGCGAACCGACGCCCGAGATGTTCCAGGACATCGACACGCTCGTGATCGACCTGCAGATCACCGGCTGCCGGATCTACACGTGGAAGTCGACGATCGCGGGCTGTCTCAAGTCCGCCAAGCGCGACGGCAAGAAGATCGTCATTCTGGACCGCCCGAATCCCGTCGGCGGCGTGCTGCTCGAAGGCCGCGTGCTCGACGCCGACGCGCATTCCTTCGTCGGGCAGTTTCCGACGCCGATGCGGCACGGCCTGACGGCCGCCGAGTCGGCGAAGTTCTTCAACGAGAAGATCGGCGCCGACCTCGAGGTCGTCGAGCTGAAGGGCTGGAATCCCGACAGCTACATCAAAGACTGGGGCAGACCCTGGGTGATCACGTCGCCGAACCTGCCGACTCCCGATCCAGTTTACGTGTATCCCGGGACTGTGATGCTCGAAGGCACCAACATCTCGGAGGGACGCGGCACCGGCCTGCCCTTTCAGCTGATCGGCGCACCGTACGTGAAGACCGGAACCGAAGTCATCAAGCGGGTGAAAGAGCTGATCGGCGAGCCGGAAGGCGTGCACCTGCGCGAAGCCGGCTTCGAGCCGACGTCGCAGAAGCACCAAGGCAAGGTTTGCAACGGCCTCCAGATTCACGTCCTGAAACCCGAAGAGGTGCGGAGCTTCAAGCTCACGCTCGCGATCATCAAAGCCTTCATGGACCTCGGCGGCGACGGCTTCCAGTGGAAACCCCCGCCATACGAATACGACTACGAGACGCTTCCCATGAAGCTGATCGTCGGCTCGCGAAGCTTCGAAAAGCACCTGAGCAAGACCGCGTTCGACGCGAAGGATCCCTTCTGGAACGAAGGGATCCCGCAGTACGTCGAGCGCGTGAAGCCGTTTCTTCTCTATGACCGGAAGCTGAGGCTGGCGGATTAGTTAGTTTCTGGCGCGTTCCGCGCCAGAAACTATCCAGAGCGTAGCGATGGATCTCGTCGATTACCGCTCAGTCCTTGGCTCCCGCCAACTCTTCAAATAGATCTTTTTGCTGCGGATTAAGG
>JAYVBB010000758.1:0-2052 GCA_043750715.1 Pseudomonadota bacterium
CGGCAGGTCATGGTCGCGACGCCCACTTCCTCCGTCGCCGACGGCAGCACGCGCTACACGACTTTCGCCAACGACAAGATCATGAATCTCGTCCGCCTAGCGACGGGCAGCGCCGTCCTCCCGGCCCAGAACATCGCCGGCAGCCTGTTCGACGACTTCCTGGTGCATGGCTTCTCGGAAGCCTACCTGCCGAACAAAGAAGCGCACCAACGTATCCTGGGCCACATCAAGGATGCCGCTGCCGAAACCGTCTATCCCGACACCCAGGTGGTCGACGGCCGCCTCGTCGCGACGCTGCGCTGGGATGATCCGGCGAAGGACTTCGCCTTGCACATTTACGAAGGCACGCGGGATCTCGACAACCACGTCTACTGGGACACCGAGGCCGGGATCTACGGCGACCTTTCCGGCAAAGTCGACGACAAGGAATGGGATAGCTACGCGACCAACTGCGAGGCGAATCCGCCGTTCCAGTTGACGTTCGCGCCGCAGTATTACTCCGGTGACGGAGCTGGTCACGCGACGCTTTCTGTCGTCTACGGCGGAGCTCCCGGCATGGAGTTTCCCGTGGAAGTAGCGGAAGCGACCGGGGCCGTCGGCATGCTGGATCCACCCGTTCTGTTGACGCTAAAAGTCGACGTCGACCGCGGCACGGGCCAGTGGTCGGTCGAAAAAGTGCCTTGAATCCTGCGGGGATCGTCGGAAGAGTAAATTAGAGACAGTTTTCTTGGGGCATGGCGGTCTCGCGTTTGCGGACGGCGTTGGCGTAGATTCGGAAAAGTGACGAGATATGGCTACAGACTGGTGGGAGATCCAGCCAGGTTCTTTACTTCTGTTTACCCTTCCGTCATCCTCATGAAATAGGAGGATGCCGATGAAAAAAGTTGCTTTGGTCCTGCGCTGCCTGTTGGGTCTGGTCTTCTTGGGAGCGGGCGTCTCGTTCTTCTTCACGACGCCGCCTCCGCTCGAAGGCAACATGGCGACTTTTTTCGCCGGCATGAACGCGACCGGCTATTTCTTCACTTTGCTCAAGGTGACCGAGATCGTCTGCGGTCTCCTGCTTCTCAGCGGCAGGTTCGTGCCATTGGCCCTGGTGGTCCTGGCGCCGATCATTCTGAACATCTTTCTGGTGCATGCGTTCCTGGAGCCGTCCGGAATTCCGCTCGCTCTCGCCCTCGGGGTGATCGAGATCTTCCTGGCGTTCTTCTCGCCGCAATACAGCCCTATCGTCAAACAGCTTTTCCGAGCGAAGCCGGTAGTTTTGAGCTAGATTGCCTCCGAACCTCAGGAGGACCGATCATGGCCAACGACATCACGAGCATCCCCGTTAAACGCATCGACGGAACGTCCACGACTCTCGGCGCCTTCAAAGGCCAGGTCCTGCTCGTCGTCAACGTCGCGTCCGAGTGCGGTCTGACTCCGCAGTACGACGGCCTGGAAAAACTTCATGAAAAGTACGCCGCCCAGGGCCTCGCCGTCTTGGGTTTTCCGGCGAACGAGTTCGGCGCGCAGGAGCCCGGCTCCAATAAAGACATCCAGGAATTCTGCAAAACCAAGTTCGGCGTGAAATTCCCGATGTTCGAAAAGATCGTCGTGAAAGGGGCGGGAATTCATCCCCTCTACCAATCCCTGATCGCCGAAGGTCCGCGGGTCAAAGCCCCCGCGGGAAGCAAACTCGGAGCCAAAGCCGACGCCAACCCAGGCAAGCAGGACATTCACTGGAACTTCGAGAAATTCCTCGTCGGACGCAACGGCAAGGTCGTCGGCCGGTTTTCCCCTGACACGACCCCGGAAGATCCGGTCCTGGTAAAGGCCATCGAAACCGAGCTGGGCTGAGACTCAAGCGCGCCGTTTTGACCTGGGACGGCCCAAAGCTCTGGTCAAGAATCAGGGCCGGGCTTATGCTCTTCAAAAGCCCGTTTTGAGGAGCACAACCATGACCATCCGTATCGCCGCCACCGCAGCCTTCGCTCTGTTTGCCCTTACCGGCATCAGCGCTTCCTCGTCCGCGTTCGCATTGCCGATCGGTCAAGCCGGCGACGGCGCGGCGTT
>JAYVBB010000759.1:0-7484 GCA_043750715.1 Pseudomonadota bacterium
GCCCCAGGTTCTTGCGCGTATTGGTTGTCGCTTGCGGCGTTCCAGGTAATGTCGGTGCCGCCGTTGGCGAACACCACGCCTAGGTTCGACGAAAAGACCGGCGGCGTCGTGTCGCTCGTCCTGACCTCGACGGAATAGTTTCTGATCGGATCGAACAGCGTGTGGTTCTGGGCGTCGTCGTACGCTTGGACGTGAAAGAGATAAGTGCGGTAAGGGTCGAGATCCACGACGTCGCACGTGAGCGGTCGTTCGGCGCAGCCGTTAGCCAAGCAAGGGCAGGGGCTGGCCAACGTCAAAGCAAGACTCACGGGGTCGACGATGAAAACCTTGAAGCCCCGGTACTGCGGCCAATTCGCGTTGCTCGGAGCGATCCACTTGATGCGGACGGTGCCCTGCGAGGGGGTGAGTTGGTCGTTGGACGAGGCGATGCCTGCAAAGCCGGCGGGCGGGTCGATGTCGTCGAGAGTCACGGACTTTGGCGTCGTCAAGTTCGTGCAGTTCCTTTGCCCCTGGGGGATCAAGGCGCCTTTGTCGCAGGCATTCACCACCATGTTGACGACGTCGTTGCTGCCGAAGGCAAATTGCGTTTTATCCATACCAAAGCCGAGCTTGAAGCCGGGGTGCGCTTTCGCCAGGGTCAAAATGGCGTTCTCGAGCGGTGGGTCGGTGCCCTTCCAGACCTTGACGACGTATTCGAGGGTGTCGTCGGAACCGCTTTCGTTCCAGGCGGCGTTGAGCAGACCCGTAGTCTTGGAATAGGTGAGGGTTTCGAGGCCGTCGAACTCAGGCGGGGTCGTGTCGATCGTCGATTTGACCAAAAAGCTGTCGGTCAGCGACACGTTACCTGCAAGGTCCCGGGCTTTGAGACAGACGCTGTAAAGTGTTTTCGGTTTCAGGCCCCGGATCGTGGTTTCGCAGGCTTGACCGGCGACGCAGGTCGAAGGCGGAGCAAATTCGCTACGCAGGACTCCCGCGGCGCAGGCATCTCCCCCTCCTTCTCTGGTAAGGACCTGGTAAAAGCTGACACCGGTCGGGACGTCCGACTCCTTCGGGACGGCGAGAAAGCGGGCGAGCAGCGTCGTTTCTTTTTCGCCCGTCACCCCGAGTGTCAGCGCCGTAATGCCGGCAAACTGCGGCGGGCTGAGGTCGCCCGAAGTCTTGGCGATTTTATTGAAGTTGGTGTTGGTGTTTCCCGACGGATCCTCGTCGACGACGACGACGTTGTAGACGGTGTTTTCGATCACGGAGTCGACGGTGATTTCGGTCGGAGGATTGAGAACGTCGTCGACGACGACGGTCTTGGCGACCGTATACTTGGTGAAGTCATTGGCGTCGGTCGTGCCTTTGTACACGTAGACGCGGCGCTTCCTGATCCCGCCGTCCAGGTGCGTCCAGGGGGCGGTGACGACCAGGTTCCCTTCGACGAAGTTGATGGCGGTGGCACCTACGGTTTTTGGGGGGCCCCAGTCCGGCATGGCTTTTTTGATGGAGACGATGTTCTTGTCGCAATTCTTGCCGTCTTTGGTACAGGCCCTGACGCCGAAGGAGTAAGGGAGCTCGTCGCCGAAATCGACGAGGACCTGGGACAGCTTCACGGCATCGGGTTTCATGCGCGGCGCCAGCGTCCAGTCGACGGTGTCGCCGGCGTTGCCGAACACGTGAAATTCCCGCGCCGGTACGCCCGTGGCTACACCCCAGGTTACGGTCACGTCCTTGTCTTGAAGAGTCGCGCCGACAATGCCTAAGAAAGTGGGTGGATTGGAGTTGAAGGTTTCGATTTCCTGCTTGGCGGCACCAGGTTTGACCGTCCCGAGAACGATCGCTTCGCAGGTGTAGGTGTAAGTCTCCCCTTCTTGCAAACCCTGGTCGTGAAACGTCGTGTCTTCCGCCGACTTCGACTCGTAGACTTTGATATTGTTTCGGTAGACGTTGATCTGCTCAGTCCCTTTGGGGAAGTCGAAGGTAATTTCGATTTTTGAGCTGCCTTGCGCGCTGCCGTCGATGCATCCGGCGTAGGGAACGTTGTCGGCCGGAATTTTTACCGTTATCGTCTTGACGTTTTGGTCGACGTTGCCAAGCGGGTCCTTGACGCGGACGCCGTAGCTCCACTCGCTACCCGGGACTTTCTTTTCGGCCGAGAACCGGTATTCGGTGGCAACGTTGCCTTCGGCGTCGGGCTTGACGATTGCCAGAGATTCATTTTCGGTAAAGTTCGCGCCCTCGAAAACCCGGTAATAGATCGGGTCACCTTTGAGGTCGGTAACGAACTCCGGCCACTTGATGACGATCTCGGTGCCGACGAGCTCCGCGGAGGCGATGCCGGGAAACGTGATCTTGGTCAAAACGCTGAGCAGCAGGACCTTTTTGTTGGCGTCCCGCGCGCCGTCGGCGCCGATGGCCTTGACTTGAATTCCGTAATTCCCGGGAAGCAGCCCCGTCAGCGTGTAGGAAAGCTCTCCCGACACTTGCGCAAACACCTTGCCGTTCGTCGCCGGTCCAAGCTCGTCTTCGATGTCGAGGAGGACTCCCGAGTTCGCCGCTCCGGGACTAGCAGGCGTTTCACCTTGGAGGGCGAGGGCTTTCATCTCCTGAACGATGACCTCAAAGGATTGGACTTCCGCCGACGATTCCGCGGGCGCATCCCAACCAATGATGTAAGAACCCTCCTTCGTCGGCACGAGGGTCTTGACGCCCTCGAACTGCACGGCAGCGGGTTCCGGTTTGTATTTAAGCTTTGAACAGCCCCAAGTTGAAGCCAGGACCACCAATGCAAGAAATAGTTTGCGACTGGCTGCCATTTTCCTACCCCTTAGAATTTCCCACTGCGGCCTAGCATCGGACAACCCTTGCGAGATCATTAGCTCTAATATTTTATCTAGTTAAAACGTCTAGATAACGTCGACAGCGGTTGGCATCGTTTCGACTCAAGTAATTTTCAGCAATGACCGAGAGAGGTTGAGTCATAACGATGGTTGGCAAATGTCATTTAGACGGCGAACTGAGTCCATGCGCGGCCTTGTGTGGGTCGCAGGGCTTGCCTTTGCTTTTGGCTGCGGTGAGCGCAACTCGACGAAAAACGTCGATCTGTCCGGTGCGGTCGCGTCCGAAGACCCCGGTACTGCCCCACCGGTGCCTGTATCCATCAAGCTGAGTCCCGACGGCACAACGACTTCGGCTGGCAGCGTGCTGTCGTTTTCCGCCATCGGCGTCTATGCGTACGGCGTCACTCGGGATTTGACCAGTTGGGTGACGTTTTCCGGCGACAACCCGGCGACCCTGGACTTCAGCGACCCCTCGAAGCCCAACGATGCGGTTGCACTGACGGCGGGCACCGTGCAGGTTGCCGCCAAATACAAAGACCTGGTGGGTCAAACGACCATCCAGGTCTCGGATGCCACCCTAAAAGCTCTGTTTCCCGATCCATTGGAAGTCAAAATTGCTTTTTTGCGGGCTTCAAGCGGCGCAGTTTTACAGGGAGATCAGCAGCTGGCTGGCATGGGCGTATTTTCCGACCATTCGGTCCGGGATTTGACCGCGAAGGTAGCATGGGCATCCAGTAACCCCGAGGTCATCGGTGTCAGCGCTGATGCCCCAGGGCTTCTTCAGGCGAAAAAATCCGGTACGGCGAAAATCAGCATGTCGCTGGACGACGTCAAACGAGAATTTTCGGTCGAAGCCGTGGAGTCTGCGCCGGTCTTATTGACCTTGAAGGCTGACCCCAATCCGATGGTTCTGCCGCTGGGTCTGGCGCAGGAGCTCAAAGCTACGGGCACCTATAGCGACGGCGTCGAGCGGGACGTGTCTCAAGAAGTCGTTTGGACGACTTTGGATCCGACGGTTGCTGCGGTTGGGGGGGCTGATGCGCCCGCCAATCGCATCGTTTCGGCTGGCCTTGGCAAGACGAACCTCGAAGGTCGAATCGGAAACGTCGTCGTACCGGTAGCTTTTGCCACCAGTGCCGCCGAGTTGAGCCAGATCGTCATTTCGCCGGATGGTGCGACCATTCCGCGGGGGTTGTCGGAGGCTCACAAAGCTACGGGGCGGTATTCTGACGGTCGGGAAATCGATTTGACGAGTGCCGTCGAGTGGTCTGTTTCTAACGGTTTGCTGGCATCCGTGGAAACGACCGATTTGCTTTGGGGGACGGTCAAGGCCCTCCAGCTGGGTTCGACCGATTTGGTCGCCAAATTTCGGGGCATTGAGGGAACATCACGGATCACGGTGTCGGCGGCGAAAGTCGAAGCGATCGACATCTCGCCCACGTCGCTGAATTTCGCGCTCGGCGAGTCGGGATCGTTCGCCGCTACGGCGAAATTATCCGATGGCACGAGTCAGGTCGTGACGTTGACGTCCGCCTGGAGCTCGAGCAACCCTGCCGTATTGGATGTCTTGAATGACGCAGGCAACAAGGGCCGCGTCAACGGGGTTACCGCAGGTAGTACCTTTGCGCGGGCACAGCTAGGTACGATTTCTAAGATCGTGCCCGTAACGGTGCGGCCGGCGGAAGTCGTGAGCCTGGCCATTACGTCAGCATTGGGTACGACCGTACCATTGGGTCTGACCCGGAGTCTCAAATGCGCCGCCACTTTGACCGATGCGACCGTATACGATTGCACGAACGATGCGGCATGGTCGTTCGACGGCACGAACGATCCGTCGAGCCCCGGGCTGTCGTTCGCTGCCTATGTCAACGACGACTCCGGTCCCCACGGTAAGGTTTATACTGCTGCAGAAGGCATGACGAAGATCATTGCCACCTACGGTGGGCAAACGGCGGACGTGCTGATAACTGTCACGCCAAAGCGCGTGATATCCGTGAGCGTAAGCGGGCCCGCCGACCCTCTTCTGACTCTGGGTGACGTCGCTCAACTGACGGCGACGGCGATCTATACCGACGCATCGACACGCAACGTCACGGCTCTCTCGGGAGACCCCGATTTATCCGGGACCTGGTCGATGCAGGCCGGAACTTCCATCTCAGTCAACAATACGACCACTCCGGGAGAAGTGACGGCCGTCACGGAAGGCGGGTCCGTCGTCTTGTTCACATTGAATTCAGTCGCGTTCGGTACTTTTAGTGGCGTATTCAACGTCTCGGCACAGGGCCTTTGCGCTTCGCCCGGCCTGCGCTACAGTTTCTATTGCTGGTATCTCGGGGCCAAAAACGAAAGCTGCGATGCCGTCTGCCCCGCCCAGCAACCGGGCAGCTCTGTACACAGCGCGACTATAAACATCGCGGGGAGCGCCGGCTCGTCCACTTCGTGCCAAGCAGTGCTCGGCTTGTTCGACAACCCGCCGACGACTGATTACAGCGTGCTCGAATCAGACAACTCTTCCGGACCGCTGGGCCTCGGATGCGGAATTGCCGACGTCGTTGGCGACGACGTTACCGCGAGATATACGACCACGCCCACCAACACCAGTGACTTTGATCCGCTATTCCGAAGAGCTTGCGCCTGCACGAACTGAGGCTTCGAATTTCAAAGGACCATGCCTAAAGCCAAATGGGCATCGGCTGCAAACCGAGTCGGTTTGTGGTCCAGGGAGTCCTGCAAATCGGCGTCGGGATCGCCGTGGAACGTCGTCGTCGGCGGCGGGTGCTCCTCGCCGCTGAATGACTTTCGCACGGCAGTCAGCGGCAAAAGCACGCCAAGTCCCGCCGAAAGAAAGCCAGGACCAATGCGAAAATATTCCGTGATGCTCGTCCGCAGGGAAACCACAACCAACCGGGAACGGGCAAAGGCGATGACGCCGTCCCCGAGTGAATTGGTAGCTCCTTCCTGCAAGTATGCCGATTCGAACGTCAGATCCGAGAAAAAGAGATCGCCCCCCAATCCGACTTCCGTGGCAAAGGATTTGGTGCGATTGACGTTGAAACTGCGCTCCGCCCAAATCCCCGTCGCGTCGGATTTGGTGGTGCTGGTCGCACTAATGTCAGGATAGGAGTCATCCAAGACCGTTCGTACTTCGCGTTTGTTGTAGTTCAGGTAGCGCCACCCCAGCGTATAGACTTTGTCCCTTGAGCCTTCAAAACGCGCTAGAATCCCCATGCCACCTTTGGTCCTCTTGGCGGCGGGTGTCGTCTCCCAGATGCTCGTCGATTCCGGTTGGTCGCGCTCGATTTTGTCGAAAGTCAGATCGTTGTAAGCAACGGGATTGAGCAAGGGAGCCAAGAGGAGCGGGTGAAGGCTGAAAGCTTTGACCGGTGGAGGCGTGCGCGCGATTCGCCTTTCTTCCCGCAACCGATTGTCCTTTTCGACTTTGTCGCCAATCGTCAGCGCGTTCTCGAGCTTTCCGAGGTCGGCATAGGGGTCTTTAGCGTCGTGCGGCACCTCCTGGCCCGCGACCGGCTGACCAGAGGCCGCGTCTGACGGGGGAGGGTCGCCGAGATGCGCGGCGGCGCTGAGTTCGCGCTCTTTCGTGTTTGCCGCGGATTGAACCGGACCAGCGAGGGATTCCGGTACAACCAGGGCGGGGCGGAAGACGTCGGGTTGACCCTTGGGGGACCCGGGCGGCTTCTCGTCTTTGAGGTAGATCGCCTTCAAGGAGACCTTGAGACCCACCCGGAGTCTGCGCATTTCCTCGGGAGGCAGTCTGATGGCCCCCATATTCCTCTTCGCGATGGTGACCGCTCCGCAGCTCAAGATAAAGCCGCTTTCGTCCAGCACACAGACGTTGGAATTGACGGAAATACCCTGCAGATTCCCCTGGTCGATCACGGCGAAACGCAGATCCGGATCGACGAAGACAACCTCTGCGGCCAGGGTGCGGTCAACTTGCCCAAAAAACAGTAAAAGTCCCAATAAGCAGCTAGTTTTGCTTGGGCTAAACCTCACCCGAGACGACCAGAAGTGCGCCAACGGATCCCCTGACTGCTAGGAAGTGCGGTATTATAATAGCATGAACCCCCATCGATCGGTCCTTTGGCTTGGCAAAGCTGCCTTGGTTGGCGCCCTGTTCGGTGCCGGCGTCGGAAAGGCGCAAGACCAGATCGACCCGGCGACCCTTTTGCCGGAGCGGACGGTGTCGTTCCTTGAGGGTCAAATTCAAACGACCCGCGAACAGCGTTTCGATTCTTTCCTGGCCGACACCAAGGCTAGAGTTCAAGACTCCCTCACCCGCAAAATCGGCGACGCATTTCTCAAGCTTCAGAGGGACTCGGGAACACGCAAGCTCCGTCAGAGCCAGGAGATGAACGTTCTGCTCCTGCGGACGGAGCTGGTTTCCTGGAGCACGGACAAGCGAAAGGAAGCGATCGAAGCCGCTCTCATCGTCAGTCGCGACATGAGGAAGGCTTCTGGAAAAAAGGCTCCACCTTTGGTCGCGGTATTGCAAAACGAGCTTTTGCAATTGAAGGCGGGCGCAACGTCAACAGCGAAGCTGGACGCTATCATCACCAAGGCGCCTAACTCAGTCATAGCTGCGGAAGCGCATGTGTTGCTCGGTGATCGCTTGTTTCAGCGGAGCGATTGGGTGGGGGCCAG
>JAYVBB010000760.1:0-3418 GCA_043750715.1 Pseudomonadota bacterium
ATTGGCTTGCCTAGTAACAACCATTCTACCGAGGGAACCTGACCCTTCGTCACACTAGGCAATTACTGCTTCGTGTAAACACGACTCGTGACCAGAGCAACGGGGGACGTTCACGGTGAACGTTGCAGTTCGAGACAAGTCCAACTCGGCCTCCGCAGTAGGCCGCGAACCAACCCGTTCGGCTGGCCGTTGGCCACGCGCAGCAAGGCCCTGCCCCGAGTGTTTTTTGGGATCAGCCCTTCGATGCCGCCGGAAGCAGGAGCTCGCGCGGGATCTGGGTTCGCGAACCAACCGACTCGAAGACCTTAGTTCTTTCGTCTTGGGACCTTCGGATCCTGATGCGGTAGATTGGGCTCCTTCGCGGCGGCGGGACTCTCCGACGTGGCGTCTTTCGCTTTGCCCTCCGTCTTACCGTCTGCTTTCGGACTTGCCCCGTCTTCGTTCTCTTGATTTTTGTACTTGATGATTGAATATACGATGCGACTTAATGACCCGCCGTTTTTGTACGTGTCCGCAGTCACACCAGTAATGACGCCGTCGCCACCACACTTGCAAACGAATTTCTGCGTGAAATCATCCATCAAGTCGATCCGCTTCCGTCTCCCTTCAATCACACACACTTCGGTATAAGGCCTCTTAACCTCATCAGCGGTTGTGTACCTGTCGAATTGGCAATTCTCAGCCTTCGCGGGGAGAGGCTCGACCACATAAAGATGGGGTTTAGCGCATGAAGAAACTAGCGCCCCCAGCACCATCAACCGAAAAACAGACACAACGTCTCCCTTCTCAGCAGGCATTGGCGCATGGGCATCCCCTTGGAAATGTTGGTTTACTATACATAGCGCCAGGAACCGCACGCCGCATCAAAATATAACTACATGAAACTATTGAATTTAGCTCTGGCCGGGTTTTTGCTCTAGCGACTCCCGTGTGCCGCCCTCGCTGCTGTCGTCCTACCTCTGCGGAAACGGATCCTTCCCCAATGAACAAGCTCCTCGAATTCATCGACCGTCTTTGCCTCGACGAAAAACTCTACTGGCGCATCCCGATGCTGGCGAAGTCCGGCACCTGCGAAGTGCAGTGGCGCCGCGACGCCAAGCCGTCGGCGTGGAGCATCCGCCCGATCGGCACCGAAGAATGGGCGCACTTCTCCAAAGGCGAAATG
This sequence comes from Pseudomonadota bacterium, assembly GCA_043750715.1. GTDB lineage: Bacteria > Bdellovibrionota_B > Oligoflexia > Oligoflexales > CAIYRB01 > CAIYRB01. Next base: position 1,166 of record JAYVBB010000760.1, read on the forward strand.
CCGCGCGCTCTCGAACGTTACAGCCTCGACCCGATCGCCTTCGATCGCCAGGTCGGCGCCAGCATCCTGACGCAAGCCGTCTTCGCCGACATGGTGATGGAAGGCGCGATCGACCTCTTCGGCCAAGACGCGGTGCGCAAAAGCATCGCCGACACCCGCTCGTTTCTTTCCGGCGTGAGCGATGCCGCCAAACGCGTGACGAACTCGACGGCCGGCAAATCGATGCCGCTGAAGCAAACTCCCGTAAAGCAGCAAGCCCCGGTGAAGCAGCAACCTCTCGTGAAACAGCGCTCCCTGCCGCGCGCCGGCAAGCCCAGCCTTCGGCTTGTCGCCATCTCCTGGTTCCTGCTCGGCTTCGCCGCCCTTTCGGCGCCGCGCGCCCAAGCCGAAGCCGCCGGAAAGACGGGCCGCTCCGTCGACTCCGTCGTCGAAGTCGACGACGTCGCCTGCGCCAGCTTCGCCCAGATCCTGTTGCCGAATGAAACCAGCGCCTACCTCCCTTTCATCGGGGCCGGCCTGGCTTTTCATGCCGACCGGGCCGCGTCGTTCGCGACGCAGGTCATGGAAACCGAAACCTTCCGCTTCGCCATCGCGATCGGTCTCGTCAAGAATCTCTGAAACCGGACGTCAGCCCGGAGGCCAGCTGAGGCCGCGCCCGCCGAGGATGTGGGCGTGGAGATACTCGACCGTCTGGCCGGCGTCGCCGCCGTTGTTCACGACGATGCGGTAACCCTTTTCGTCGAGCTTGAGCTTCTGCGCGACGACGGCGACGCGTTTGAAGAACTCGCCGACGTCGGTGGTGCCCGCCTGCGCGAGCTCCGCGAAGCGTCCGACTTTTTTCTTCGGGATCACGATCACGTGAACGGGCGCCTGGGGAATGATGTCGCGAAAGGCGAACACCCACTCGTCCTCATGAACCACGTCGGCGGCAATTTTCTTCGCTAGAATCATGTCGAAAACGGTGTCTTGGGACATCGGCGTGCTTCCTTCTTGGGCAGATCGGCAAAAATTTGTGGCGATCCCCGCGGTCGCCGACTATGCTAAGTCAACACCAGCATCCTAGCTACATATATTGAACGTTTTCGGGGGGTAACATGATTCTTGGGAGCAAAAAACTGGTCGTAGCCGCAGCCTTGGCTGCCTCTTTTTTTACCGCTAGCTTGGCGCATGCCGGCGTGTTCGACGCCGCCGACCGCCTCTTCGCCCTAAGAGAAAGCAACGCCGCGAACGTCGCGTCCGCGCGGGCCGAATACCTTAGATTGATCCCGTCGCTGACGGGAGCCCCACTCGCATACGCCGTGCAGCAGGTAGGCCTGCTCGCGACCTACGAAGGCACCTACCTGATTCCGGACTCCGACGCGACCAACGCCCGCAAGACTCAGATCTACAACGAGTGCCGTCAGACTGCCGCCAAGCTCCAGAACGACGCCACGCAGAAAACCATCTATGCCTATTGGCGCTTGTCGTGCACGGCCCTCTGGCTGCGCCACGCGACGACCGTCCAGCGCTTGGTCGAGCTCTCAGCGATCAAAACCTACTTCGACGACCTCGTCGGCCCCGACCTCGAAGTCAAGGCCGCGCACAACATCGACATGCGCTACCAGGGCGGCGGCATGGCCCGTTCGCTTGCGGGAATTTACAGCAACCAGCTCGCCTCGCTGATTCGCGACGGCCTGCCGAACGGCGCCAAAGCTCTGGAAATGGCCGACCGCGCCATCGCTACGCGCGCCTTTCCGGGCGACACCAACACCGGCGCCGACTACTACCGCAACTATCGCCACAAGGCCGAGTGCCTGAACTTCCTCGGACGTGCCGCGGATGCCCAGGCAGTGCTGACCGACGCGATCAGCGAAGTCGAAGAACGCCAGAGTGACGACGACCTGCCCGTCGGCATCCAGCCGGAGACGAAGGGCGAGCTCACAGTCATGAAGGGCATGGTCCATGCAGATCTCGACGACTAAGTTTCTCGCGGCATTTCTGTTGCTCACCGGCGCGTCGTGCGCCGAGCATGTCAAGCCGGCGGACAAGCAAGAGCAGGGTCAGGTCGATGTTCCGGCAGCGGAGCTGTCGGCGGACACTTTGGCGCATGGTCGGACCGAGTCGTTCAGGGGCTCGGCCGTGATCTTCGCCCGGGACGTCTCGCCCGAACAGATCGCACTCCTTGCCGAAGGAGCGAAGGCGAGCCGCAAAGCCAAGTCCAATTGGGTCGGACTAAAGCGCCGGGAAGTCGATCCGCTGCTGACCAGAGAAATT
>JAYVBB010000761.1:0-2479 GCA_043750715.1 Pseudomonadota bacterium
GCCACTACGTGCGCGCCTCGTCGAAGAACCCGCTGCGCCTCAAGCTGCCCGCGGGCGAGCACTCGATGATCGTGCAGCGGAGCGGCTACTCGACCTACAAGTACGACTTTACGCTGGAGGACGGCGAAAAGCAGACCAAGGACGACATCGTCCTCAAAGAGAAGGCGCCGCTCGCCGCAATCAAGATCAAGGCGTCGAAACCGTTCGACAAAGCCCTGAAGTTCGAAATCAACGACGGCTACTTCATCGCCAAGCTGGTGCCGGGCAAGGTCAACGCCGTGGCTCCGGACCTGATCGCGGGCAAATCCTACAAACTGAAAGTCCTGCTCGACGGCGACAAGCCATTCACCTGCCGGATCACCCCCAAATCGACGAATTGGCGGCAGCCCGACGAAGTCGTGATCGACCGCAAGCTACGCAAGTGCATCATCTCCGGACCCTGAGCAAACGACGATGGACAAGGCGACCCGCCGCACAACCCTAATCTTCGCCACGGCGTTCGTCTGGCTCGCTGCCGGCGCGGCCTCCGTCGGCAAGTTCAAGCTGGCCGCCAAGGCGCCGCTCGTGATTTCGCTCGGAACGACGCCGGCCAGCGTCAAGATCTTCATCGACGGCCAACCGCAGTTCGAAGGGGCCTACGTCGAAACGCCGCTCAAAGTGAACATGCCCCCGGGCAAGCACAAGCTGAAGATCAGCCGCGAGGGTTTCATCGCGCACCTGGTTTCCGTCGAGGGCGACGCGGGCGAGACGTTCCGGATGGAAGACGTCGTCCTGCAGCGCAACGCGAACTTCAACTTCGGCTCGGTCGAGATCACGTCCGAAGGAATCAACGTCCTGCACGTGGAAATCGACGAAGGCGCCGACAAGGGTGAGACGCCCGCGACCGCTCCCGATCTGACGACCGACCAACAGCACGTCATCGCCGTATTCCCGAAATGGCCCGAGAAAGAGCCGCGCTTCCGCTGCAAGTTCGCGTTCCCGAACCCCGACGATTCAGCCGAGCCGACGGTGCAGGTCCACTTCAAGTTCAAGGGCGGCCGCATCAAGTCCGTGACGGGCTGCGAGAAGATCAACAGAAAAAAATAAGGTTCGGCCGGCCTAATCTGCAGCGCTTCAGCGCTGCGTCCGGCCTAGTCTGCAGCGCTTCAGCGCTGCGTCCGGCCGGCCGATCAGCCTCGGCGGACCGTCGCCAAATCGCTCAACTGCTCCCTGATCTCCTTCGAATGCTTGGCCATCGCCTTTCGCACCGTTGCATGGTCCTTCTTCACTTCCGCCGCGTTGAACCTACCGCCGGAGCGCTCGAGATACTTCACCACCAGAGGCAGCACCGCATGCCAGGTATCCTGGCGGCTCTGCGTCTCGAGGTCGGTGAAGCCCACCGGCTCGCGGAGCACTTTTTTATGGAACCCTGCCAACGCCGCAGGCAAAGCAGCCAGCCCCCAAAGCGTCGTGCCACCCAGCAGAACGAGCGCGGCGACGCCCGCCAGCATCATGTAATCGACGAGGATGCCGTGGGCCATCAAGTAAAGAGCCACGGCAACTCCTGAGGCGGCCGAAATCAAGCCGCCGATCGCCAGCTGGCGGAGCGCGTAGCGGCGCCGGAGTTTCCGGTAGCCGAGCAGCCCTTCCATAAAGTGCTGCAGGCGCTCGCCGTGCAGCTCGAGGAACGCCGCGAGGTGGTCCAGCCGAAAGCGCGGCGCTTCCGCGATGTACTGCTTCACTTCCTGGCGCTGGTTCACGAAATGCTTCAGGTACTCGGGCTTGCCCCGGCCGGCGCCCGCCAGCTCCTCCGCGTAGGTCATGCGAATCATCGTAATGTCTTTGCGGACGAGCATCTGCGACAGATTCCAGCAGAGCGTGCCGTAGACGCGCAGGAGGTCGGTCAGGTTCTCGCACTCGTCGACGCGGTTCAGCACGATCATGACCCGGTCTTCGAAGGTCTTGGCGGGCAAAGTGTCGCGGAGGCTGGCGTGGGCCTCGCGGACGGTGCCCGCCTTGTGCGGGTCGAACATGACGAGCACCAGATCGGCGATTGCCGCCAAGTCGCCGATGACCTGCTGGTAGTCGTAGCCGCGGTCTCTCTCCGCGATCGAGTCGAGCATTCCCGGCGTATCGATGAGCGCCACGTTCTGCAGGAAAGGCGCATTGATTTTTTTCAGGCGAAAGTGCGAGGCGAAGCGCTGGCCGTGTTTCTTCAGTCCGGCGAACGGGTACTCGGGGTCGTTCAGGAGGACCTGGCCTTCGCGCTCTTCGGTGACGCGGATCTGGCCGGGAGGCACGGACGGGTCGTGGGTCAGTACGGTGAAGGCGTCGTCCGTCGGTGCCTGTCCCGTGGCCTGGAGCGGGGCGCCGAGCAACTCGTTGATGAGCGTGGACTTGCCCGACGAGTAGTTGCCGAGGATCAGCACCATGGGGCGCCACTTGATCGTCGCCTCGAGGGGGACGTCGCTGTACCCGTAGCGAAGGGCGACGGGACTCA
>JAYVBB010000762.1:0-4710 GCA_043750715.1 Pseudomonadota bacterium
ATGATGCTTGCCATGGTGAACTTCCAACGTCTCCGTCGACCGAGTACGCGTAGAAGACGATCGTCGAGGTTAGGAGCGTCAGCCGGAGGCAGGCGTCCATGTGCTCGGGCAGAATGTACTTGTCGAGCCGGAACATCTGACGGACCGGTAGCAGCAGGTTGTACACCATCGCGCAGCCCGACAGGATGGCGCCGGCAACGAAGTAAGGCGGGAAAATCGTGGTGTGCCAGCCGGGCTGGAGCGACATCGCGAAGTCCCATGAAACCACGGAGTGCACCGAAAGGACGAGAGGCGTCGCCAGCGCCGCGAGGAAGCCGTAACCCGCCTCATAGTGCCACCACTGACGGGCGGTGCCACGCCAGCCGAAGGACATGAAGCCGTAAACGAGGCGCTTGATGCCGGTGACCCGGTCCCGGATCGAGGCCAGGTCGGGAACCATGCCGATGTACCAAAACAGCAGCGAGGTGGTGAAATACGTCGAGATCGCGAAGACGTCCCAGACCAGGGGCGACCGGAAGTTGATCCAAAGGTTGTTCGTGTTGGGGAGCGGCAGCGCCCAGTAGGCGCCGAGCCACATCCGGCCCATGTGAATGAGCGGGAAGATCGCGGCGCAAATCACCGCGAAGATCGTCATCGCCTCCGCGGACCGGTTGACCGTGTTTCGCCATTTCGCCCGGAAGAGGAACAGAATGGCGGAGATGAGCGTACCGGCGTGGCCGATACCGACCCAGAAGACGAAGTTGGTGATGTCGACGGCCCAGTAGCAGGGCGGACGGAAGTTCCAGAGGCCTAGGCCGTACGTGGTGTGCAGACCGACGAAGACGATGCCGGTGAGCAGCATCCCCACCGAAAGCGCCAGCACCAGGTAATAGGCCGGATGCGGGTTCTCGAGATTCACGAGAACATCGCGGTTCACGTCCGATATGGTTTTTTGCCAGACGATATTATCAGCCATGATGTTCACCCTCCTGCGCGCCTTCTCCGTGGCCCTCGCTCTCCGCGGTCTCGGCCAGCGTGACCTTCGCCAGGTAGCTGACGCTCGGCAGCGTCTTCAGGCCGTACTCGCCGTGCTCCGGATCGCCACCCAGCGCCAGGTAGGCACGGTTGTCGCGGCGTAGCGCCGAGGCGTCGGTGGACGGATCCTGCACGTCGCCGAACGTAATCGCGTCCGCGGGGCAGGTTTGCTGGCAGGCGGTCTTCAGGACGTTGCCGGGTTTGCCGACCGGGATGCCGTTCACTTTCGCGCGGTGCTTGGCGTCCCGCACGCGCTGGTAGCAGAACGTGCATTTTTCCATGACGCCGCGCGTTCTCACGGTGACGTCGGGGTTCATCGCGCGCGGGTTCCGGTCCTGGAGGCGCTCGCCTATCTGGTTCCACCGGTGCGTCCACCAGTTGAAGCGGCGGATCTTGTAAGGACAGGCGTTGGCGCAGTAACGGGTGCCGATGCACCGGTTATAGGTCATCGCGTTGATGCCTTCGGGGTCGTGCGTCGTCGCGAACACCGGGCACACCGCTTCGCAAGGGGCGTGCTGGCAGTGCTGGCAGAGCATCGGCTGGAGGGTGACCTCCGGCGAATCCGTCGGGCCGCTGAAGTAGCGGTCGATCTTGATCCAATGCATGTGGCGACCGAAGAGCACCTGCTCGCGGCCGACCTGTGGCACGTTGTTTTCCGTCGCACAGGCGACGTTGCAAGCCTGGCATCCCGTGCAGCGGCTCAGGTCGATCGACATGCCCCAGCGGTACTGGGTCTTGGGCTGGGCCGGGTACATGTCGGGGACGTCGTCCAGGTCCTTGGTCTTGGTCGCGTTGGCAGCGGCCTTGGCGACCGAGATCGCTTTGACGATGTCTTTGCGGTTGGCGATGTCGTTGTGCTTCTGGAGCTGCGCCATCTGGAAGACGCCGCCGGTCGCAGTCAGCTTCACCTGCTGGCCCGACGTGACGACCGCGCCGGTTACCAGATCCTGCGCCTTGTTCAACGCGACGAGCGGGTTGATGCCGTTGCCGGCTTCGATCGTGCCCGTGCCCTTGCCGTGACCGTTGCCCCGCGGCACGACGACGGCGTCGGGGTGGAGGCCCGGGAGCGGATAGAGCGAGGCTTCGAAGGAGCCACCGGGGCCTTCGACCTTGATGACGTCGAACTTCTTGAAGCCGAGCTTCTGGGCGGTCGTGGGATTCAGTGCCACCCAGGTGTCCCAGGTGATCGTCGTCATCGTGTCGGCGGCTTCCTGGAGCACCGGTTTATGCGCGTGCTTGCCGTCGCGTAGCCGAAAGTCGAGGGGCGCGATCAGGCGGAGGCCGCCGCGCGCCACGTCCACGTATTTGAAGTTGGCTGCGAGGCTCGAGCTCAGGCCGGCGACCGATTGGGTGCCGAGCTGACCGGCAAAACCCTGACGGACCACCATGTCGAAGAAGAGGTTGGGGTCGCCTTGTGTGCCGGTGAGCTGCTGCACCGCCACCCACTTGGACTTGAGGTACGCGCGGTAGTTCTCGTGGCCGAGCGGCTTGCCGATCTGCGCGGCGAGCCACATGAAGATTTCTTCCGTCTGGCGGCTGTTGGTCGTCGCGCGCACGGCGGGCTGGCGCATCGACCAGAGACCTGAAACGGCTTGCTCGTCGCCCCACGATTCAAGGTAATGATGCGCCGGTAACGCGTAGGTCGCGACGTGGTCGACTTCGTTCGGGAAGTCCTGGATCGAGACGATCGTCGGGATCTTCTTCAGCACGTCGGCCGCGCCCCACGACTGCGGCAGCGTAAAGGTCGGGTTCACGTCGACGACGAAGAGGATGTCGAGGCCTTCGGCTTCCGCGAGGAAGCGCTGGAGGTCGCCGACCTGCACCGGAGCGGTCAGGTAGCCTTTGGAAAGCTGGAGGACGTTGTCGTAGGCGCCGAGCAGCTCGTTCGCCATGATCGCCGCGAGCTGCAGGTTGGTCGCGTTTTCGTCGAAGGTGTGGGTGCCGCCGGCCATGACGACGGACGACGTCGCGAGCATGTCTGCCGCCATCTTGTCGAAGGCTTCGCGGGTCAGACCGACCCGTTCGTAGCCCGACTGGATGAGCTCGTTCTTCTGGTCGAGGGTCTGCTGGATCTGCGAGCGACTGCCGCTCGAACCTTTGGAGCCTTTGTTTTCCAGGAGCGCGCGAACCAGCAGCAGCGTGACCAGCGTGTCGGTCCCGGGCGGGATCACGAAACGCTCGTCGGCGCGGGCGCCGGTCAGCGTGAAGGCGGATTCGAACTGGACGTGACGCCCTTTCGCTCCGCTCGCGAAGGCGTGCGACTGGGTGTAGGTGCGCGTGCTGTAAATCAGCGCGTGGCCGACGTCGAGGAAGTCGGCGCCGACGCCGACGATCATTTTCGCGCGCGACAGATCGGCCCGCGGCATCGCCGCGACCCCGAAGGCCAATTTGTGGGCCGCGACGATCGCTTCCGGCAGGCTGTTCGAGTCGATGGTGTAGAGGCGCTGGCCCGTCGACCCGACTTTGTCGAGAAACTCGCGGAAAAAGCCGTGACGGTGTCCCGTCGACGGACCGGTGAGGATGCCGATTTTCGGCGTCGCCTTGAGCTTGTTGCCCAGGTGCTCGAAGACGTCGGTCCAACTCGAGTCGATGAGGCGCGAGCCGAGGCGAATGACCGGACCGGCGCGGCGCTCGGGATGATAGAGGCCCTGCAGCGAGGATTGACCGACCGCGCAGAGGCGGCCTTCGTTGATCGGGTGCGCCGGCAGGCCTTCCAGCTTGACGGGGCGGCCTTCGCGCGTCTTGACCATGACGCCGCAACCTTCGGCGCATTCGCCGCAAGTCGTCGCGTAATTCACCGCTTCACCGGGGAACTGGTCAACGGGCTGGTTGACGTAGGGAATCGCCTTTTCGACAGGGCGCTGCACGCAGGCTGCGGTCGCGGCGACGGTCGAGGCGCTGAACAGCTTCATGAAATCGCGCCGGTCGACCGGCGTCTTGATGCCTTGGCCCTTGGCTTCCGCTTCCGGGCGCTCCGCCAGTTCAGGCAACCGTTCTTCCACGCCAACGTAGTACGGACCGGGGACGAATTCCTTGGCCGGGGCTTCGAAGGGAGCGTCGCCGACGGGGGCGTAGACTTCCTTGCCGCGCCGAGGATCGGTGGCGCTGGGGGCCGGGGCGAAGGGGGTTTCCTGATTCATTGCAACAGTCCTCAAAGCAATAGGCTATCAGAATCAGCTTCTAGTAGTGGCAGGCGATGCAGTCGGTCTTCGCTTGTTTCTTGACGTGGCAGCCGATGCACCAGCCCATTTGCAGCGGCGCGACCTGCTCGACCACTTCCATTTCCTGGACTTTGCCGTGGCACTCCTGGCACTCGAGCTTGGCTCCGGAGACGTGGATCTTGTGGCTGAAACGCACGAAGTCCGGCAGATCGTGGACTTTTACCCACTCGATCGGCTCGTTGTTTTTGTAGTGCTCCGTGATCTTTTGGATCCACGGGCTGTCGGTCTTGACCGAGCGGTGGCAACCCATGCACGTGTTGAGCGGCGGGATGCCTGCCGTCGTCGAGCGCCGTGCCGCAGAGTGGCAGTACTGGCAGGGAATGCCCTTGTCCCCGGCGTGCAGCTTGTGGGGAAAGGGGATGGGTTGCTCCGGCTTGTAGCCGACGTTATCGACCGTATCGCCTGGTGTGTAGAACCACCATGCCTGGGCCTTGGTCGAGTAGAGACCGGTAAGAGCGAGGAAGAACGCGAGGAT
>JAYVBB010000763.1:0-4909 GCA_043750715.1 Pseudomonadota bacterium
AAGTGGCAAGATGCTCAAACGCGAGCTCCGCGGCGTGTTCACCGACTGACCAGCCCGAGGGCTCCGGCCATCCCGATCGGTCTCTGTCGGGATCTGGGCGAACTTGCGACCCGGTGATTAACAGTCACCTGCTCTACCAACTGAGCTACTGAGGAATACCCGCTGAGCCCACCCCAAAAAAGGTAAGCCAGATTGCTTTGGTACCGTAAAGGAGAAGGGGTCGTCAAGGACGACTGGACCTGCCCACTCCTTCAGCTGGTCTTTAGCAGCATCTTGTTGATCACGCCCGTCATATAGTCGATATCAAAGGGCTTTGTGACGTAGTCGTTGCAGCCGGCGTCGAACCCTTGCTGGATGTCCTGCTTCGATTTCCGGGCGGAAACCAGCACCAAGGGGACTTCTTTCAGGGAGTGGTGATCCTTGATCAAGCGGCAGAGCTCGTAGCCGTCGACCCAGGGCAGGTTGACGTCGAGAAGGATCATGTCGAGGCGCGTCGTCTCGAGCACTTTCGACAGCTCCAGACCGTCGACCGCCATCAACACTTTGTAGCCTTCGTTCTCGAGAATGCGCTTCAAAGCGCTGCGCATGATCTCGTCGTCGTCGACGACGAGAATGGTCCGCGTATCGATTTTCTGGCGGAGCTCGCGGAAGTCCGAGAGGCTCACGACCTTTTTGTTGACGATCTTCTCCCGCTTGATCGCTTCGATCTGGCGGCGCAAAGATTTGTCGGCTCTTGGGGTGTTGGAGCGTTTCATGGACTATTTATCGGCGGGCTGGCGCCTTCCTTGAGCGCCACGGTATAATCATTCAATCAAAGGCGGTCCCGGTAACATGTCGAAATCACTTGATATTTCCTGGGCCTTCGCCGACCCCCCGGTTAAGCCGGCCAACTGGGGCCGGTTTGAGACCCTGCCGGCCCCCCTGCCGGGCGACGCGGACCTCGAGCAAAAACTCGGTTTTCCGGCCGGAACGCTGGCGGTCTTTCGCCTGGGTTTCGAGAAAAAGCTGGGCCGCACCGTCGGCTGGGACGACCTTCGTCCCGGTGCGACGCTGCCGTCTCCCATCGCCGCCGCCGCGGCTTCGTTCAAGCGCGGCGTCGCGAGCCGGGTCGCGGGAAAGGCTGCGGACCCAAAGCCGGCGTCAGGCAGCTATCCGGTCAAATTCATCCAGTGTGCCCTGCCTCCGATCGAAATCATCGATCCGCGCGGGCTGGTCATCGTCGATGCCAACGTCGCGAAGCTGTGGCCCGACCTGCCTTCGCGGGAAAAATTCCTCGTGCTCTCGCTCGACGAGCACCAGAAGACGCTTGCCGCCGTCGCGACGATTCTCGACGCCTGGCGCGCGGCGAATCAGCCGCCCGTGTGGACGGTGATCGGTGGCGGACTGCTGTCCGACGTCGCGGGATATGCCGCAAAGCTCGCCGGGGCGCGGGCGCACCTGATTCCGACGACGCTGCTAGCCATGGCCGATGCTTCCGTCGGCGGCAAGACCGGCGTCAACTTTCCTCCTCACGGCAAAAATCAGGTCGGGGCGTTTTACGCTCCCGCGGGCGTCCACGTCTGGACAGGCTGGCTGAAGACCCTGCCCGAGCGTGAGATCATCGCGGGCGGAGCCGAATGCCTGAAGCACTGCTTCCTTTCGGGAGAGATGAACCTCGCGACCAAGATCGCCGACCTGATCGCCGCAAAAGATCATGACGGCCTGGCGCTGCTGCTTCCCGACGTCGTCAAATTCAAGGCCGACGTCGTGAAGGAAGATCCTTCGGAAACTGGCCGCCGCGCGATCCTGAATTTCGGCCACACGATGGGCCATGCGCTGGAAGGCATCTCGCAGAAAAACACCAAGGGCGAAGACACTTTGCTCCACGGCGAAGCGGTGGCGCTCGGCATGATCTTCGCGACCGTCCTGAGCCGCCGCGTCGGCAACCTGCCCTCGGAGCACGCCGAACGGATCATCGATCTCATCCGGCGCGCCGGCGGCGTGCCTCCCTCCGACGTGCTGAAGAGTCGCCTCGGCGTCGCCGATTGGAAGAGTCCCGCCTTTTTCGCAGAAGTCGTGCGGCTCGTCGGCAACGACAAAAAGAACACCGGCGGCGTCTCGGCGACGTCCTCATGGATTCTGCTCGATGCTCCCGGCAAGGTGAGCCGCGAAAGTATCAAGGAATGGACCATCAGTCTGTTCGAGACGGAGATCCAGGGCGCCATGGGCGAGTTCCTGAAAACGCTTCGAGTGTTGTAGCGTTCTTCATACATGGGCATTGAGCGCTGTGTGACGACGCGGCAGAAATTTAAGGCTCCGTAAAGAACAGGTACGGATCTTGCTTTCCGAAGGCTTCGACGACTCTCGTTGAGGAGCCTATGAAGCATTTCATCTTTGCGTGCACCGTTCTCATCACCTTCGGCTGTGGGAAACCTTCCGCCAGCCGCACCGATAACGTCTTTGGACCGGACAACCGCGAAGAGACCCAGGACAATGGCATTTACCGCGCCGTCGGACGGCTCGACAGCGGCTGCACGGGAACCTTGATCGGAAAGAATCTGGTCCTGACGGCCGCCCACTGCGTCCTCGATGCGACGACGCAGACGGTGAAGCCTCAGGTGAAGTACTTTCGCCCCAACCTCCGCGACGGCACCAGCAGCAAACCGAGCTGGGTCAACTTCCTCTGGATAGGCAGTAAAGACCCCGAGAACGACCGGTTGAACGACTGGGCCTTTTTGCGGGTCGACGACAACCTCGGCGAGAGGTTCGGCACTTTGCCGGTTCTCACGGTGAACTTCGCGGCCCAGCTTCCCTACACGGTGTCTCTAGTCGGCTACTCGTCCGACAAGGCCAACGGCGATACCCAGAACATCCACAGGGGCTGCTACGTGATGAAGATCATGGACGGCAAGCTCTACCACGACTGTGACGCCAAGGCGGGCATCTCCGGCGCACCGATGCTGGCGACCGTGAACGGCAACCAGTACGTCGCCGCCCTGGCAGTCAGCGAGTTCCGCCAAGGCGCCGCCGAATCTGTGACGCGCGACCATTACTCCGACGACTATGCCAACGTCGCCATTCCGACGACGCCGTTCTACGACCTCAGCACCCAATTGATCGGTGCACTCGACGGCGGCGGTTCGCTCCCGTCCTTCGACGAGACGGTGGAGATGGTGAACCCGAATTCGCGGACGACGCCGGATGATCCGAACGATCCCAACGACCCGAACCAGCCGAATGATCCCGGTTTGGGTCAAGCCGACGTCGCCTCGTCCGAGGTCATCCTCCAGCGCGCGCAAACGATCGGAAACAAGATGCGCGACCTCGCCGGCGCGATCCGTACGTTCCGGGATCTCAGCTACCGGGTCGGGTACCACCAGGTTCTGGTCGAAACCCCGCGCATTCTCGGCGACCTCGACCGCTTCGACGACGTCATCAGGGGAATCGTGAATGGAGCCTACCGGAGCGGCAATCATGCCGAGCCGTTGTGCAATACGTTCGATGCGTTAACAGCTGACGTGGATTTCTACCAGGGGCTCGACTCCGGCCTCGTTTCTGGACCGTTCGTACAGGATTTCGAACGGATCAGGGGCGACATTCAGGAGCTTGTCCAAGACCTCCGCGTCCTAATCGTTCAATAGGAGGGTGTGATCATGAAAATCATCGGCATCATTCAACGCCTAGCGCTCAGCGCGACGCTGGTCTCCGGACTGGCGGGGGCGGCTTTCGCCGACGGGGGGGACTCCAGCGCCGACGCGGGCTCCTTCACGGATGTGGTCAAGGCGGCCAAGGGCGTGATCATTCAGGTACCGATCAACGAGCAGGGCCAGGAGCTGTCGGGTCAGGCCGACATCCGGGTGTATGGGGGCGATCAGGCGGTCGAATCCAACACCGACGCCATTGCGACGGCGTTCCATCAGGCGATGCCCGCGACCGGCGTACCGGAAATCACCCAGGCCGACATCGACCGCGATTCCTCGACTTCCTGGGGCTGGTACGGCGGCTACCGGGGCGGCTACGGCCAGGGCTGGGGAAGCGGGTACTACTACTACAACTACCGCCCGAGCTACTACTCGTACGGCAGCTACTACCGCAGCGGAAGCCCGTATTACTACAATAATTATTATGGCTACAGCTACGGCGGCCAGAGCTACTACGGATCGCGCTACTACTACTATCCCTCCTACTGGTGAGCCAGTAGTCAGGGTGATCGCCGGCTCCCTCCCACCTCTACCCCCATAGACCAGGGAGCCGGCACTCCTCCTTTTCTTTCTTGGTTGGCCGGCCATATCTAACACTCCCTGACCAACCTCTGCTAAGAGTGCGCTCCACGAGACGACACTTCGACCTCTCGCGACTAAACTAACCTCCTAGGACCAGATTTCGATGTCCACCAAGACCAGCCTGATTGCTTTCTCCCTGCTGCTTCTGACCGGCTGCGGTCAAACGCCCAATACCTCCTCGACCCGCGAGGCGTGGAACGACGCCAACGACCCGTTGAACCTCGAAGGCGAGTTCGAGCGCAAACTCGACGCCCTGCCGCTCGAAGCCGCGCTGGACGTCCAGCCGTGGAGCGACACCTATTGGCCGAGCTTCGAAGGCGGCATCGCCGCGCGCTGGGTCGTCGGCGAGACCGGTTTCGATTACCGGACGCACAACAAACGCCAGATCGGTCGCATGGCTCTCGCCAAGCTCGCCGAGCTGTCTCCGGCCGAGAAGTTCGACGTCCTGAACGGCGACTACCGTTACGCGACGGTCAAATCCGAACGCAACCGGACCAGTCCCGACAAAGAACACTGGGAAGGCATCTGCCACGGTTGGTCTCCGGCCTCGATCGCGTTCGCCGAGCCGAAGGCCGTGCTCGCGACCAGCGTCGACGGGGTCGAGGTGCCGTTCGGTTCCTCCGACATCAAAGCCCTGCTTTCGCTTT
>JAYVBB010000764.1:0-2973 GCA_043750715.1 Pseudomonadota bacterium
AGCGAGCCGTTTGAGCTCCCCTCATCGACCGCGGCAATCGCCCCGAGACTGTGGCTGTCTCGAATTGATATCCGCACTTCCGTGCCAACTCCGTTGCCGCCATCGCCGAACTGAGCAACATTCGCTATCGTTCCATTTCCGCCACCTTTTACGAGAACCTGGCCGCTGACTTCGCCCCCGGAACCGGCGCCTGGTGCCAACGTGATGTCGCCACCGCGCGTGTAGCCGCTGCCACCTGCCTGGGCTTGCAGCGTCACGGGAGTGCCAGCGACGCCGGCAGCCGCAGTGCCCCCGCTCACGTGGAGAATGCCGACCGGGGCGTTGGTGCCAATACCGACGTTGCCAGTCGCGTCGATCGAAAGCCTGGCGTTCCCGCCCGTCGCGATCGAAAACTGGTCGGCGCCGGGGCTGTAAATGCCGGTGTCGGCGTCCCCGGAAAATGCGAGGCCCGGAGCCGCAGCACCGCCGCCTCCGGACGGGACGACGTTGAGAACGCCCGTCATCGTGCTGCCAGCGACAGAAGCTTTGGCCGTTAGCTGCGTTTGGATGCTCGAGGTGACGCCGGCAAGGTAGTCGAATTCCGTGTTGGTGACGCCGCCGCCGCTGATCTTCGTCGCATCGATGTTACCGGCAAGCATGGCGTCGGTGACGTCGCCCGGACCGATCGTCGCCCCGGAGCCAGGTTGCGGAATCCAACCGAGTGTATTGCTCCACGTCAGAATCTGGCCGGCGGCTGCGCCGTTTTTGGCTAGCCCGAGTTTCCCGGTCGCCGGGTCGAAGGCCATGGTCTGGTCGACCGGAACGCGCAGCGCGAACGGTACGGCGAAGAAGCGCTGGCGAGGATAGGATTTATCCGCGGCTTTGACCTGAATGTACGGTGTCGCGGCGGAAAGCACCGCGTCGGCGTCCGCCGGAGTGAGCGACAGCAGCGTCTCGAATGTGCCTTCGCTCACGGGATGGTTGGGAAATGTGAGGGTCGTACCGAGCTGCGTCGAGCTGGTCGCTCCGTCGAAGAAGCGAACCTCGATTGTCAGCGGTCCAGCGAGCGGCGAGCCGTCCGTTTGGGTCAAACGGCCCGCGTACGGAATCTCGGCATTGGCGAAAGCCGTCCCTGACAGGGACGTTGCGAATGCGAAAGCGCCGATGAGCTGAATGAAGCGTCCGATCATATCCACTAGGATCGGCTTTAGGTCTTGCCTACTTGAGCCTCGAAATCAGCTAATTGTAACCATTTATATCAGCTACTTATCTGACGATTTTTGAGTCGTCTTGGGTTCGCCGTCCTTGGTCTGGCCCGGGGCCTTGCCGGTCCGGCCATCGTTTTCCTTGGCCTTGATCTCCGAAACCGACCCGTCCGGATTCTCGACGATCTGGACCGGGCTCCGCATCTTGCCCTCCGCACACTTCTGAATCAGAGCGATGATCTTCGGTTCCAGGCGTTTGAGGTCCTTGTCGATCGACAGATTCTCACGCATGGGCAGCACTTCCGTCATCAGCTTCAGATGCTGCGGGCAAAGCGCGAACTCGTCCATGACCTCGGGGACCTCGCCCGAGCTGGGCAGATAAACCGCGCCGAGGCTGGATTGGAACTTCTGGAACCGGTGGCCGTTGATACGGAAGATCGAGCGGCCCGTCAGCTGCTGCGATTTCTCCGCGGCCTGCGTTTCCTGCTCGTGGATGTAGCCACTCGGGTCGAAGGCGTTGCCGTTTTGCGCGGCAGCGGTGCCGGCGCCGAGGGCCAAAGTAAGGACAAAGGTGCGAACCATGAGCCGAAAGTCTCCTACCTTGCGCGTCAGCTAGAGGAGGCTCAAACTATGAAATTGATTGCGCTGATCGTGCTGTTCATCATCCTCAACGACGGCCGTCTGAGCAAGCGGATAAGCCTCGACGCCGAAGAACCCGTCTGCTAAGTCTTGGGCCGCAGGAGGGCCCAAGATGAGAATCCAGGCGCCGCAGAGCGAAGCCCACATTGCCGCCATGTTCGACCGCGTAGCCCCGCGGTACGACCTCCTGAACCGCCTCTTGTCCGCCCGTCAGGACCAACGCTGGCGCCGGCACCTGACCGCGATGATCCCGTTCCGTCCGGGGGGCCGCTACCTCGACGTGGCGACCGGAACGGGCGACGTCCTGGTCGCCGCCGCGCGGACCCACTCTGAATACGAGGCGTTCGTCGGCGTCGACATCTCCCAGGAAATGCTGGTGCGCGCCAAAGAGAAAACGGCCACGGCCGGCTTCGCCGCTAAGTCCGAGTTCCGGAAGCTCAGCGCCGAGGCGCTGGACCCACTGCCGACCGCCTCGTTCGACTGCCTCAGCATCTCGTTCGGCCTGCGCAACGTCGTGCGCCGCGAGAACGCGCTCCGCGAATTCCATCGCGTGCTGGCCCCCGCCGGCGTGCTGCTGATCCTCGAGTTCTTCTTACCGAAGAAGGGACTGCTGGCCCGCCTCTTCCAGTTCTACTTTCACGGCGTCCTGCCGTTGATCGGCGGCTTGCTGAGCGACAAGGCCGCGTACAAGTATCTCCCGGAAAGCGTCGGCTCGTTCTACGAAGCCGGCGAGCTGCGCGACGTCCTCTACCGGATCGGCTTCAAGGTCGACCAGACGAAGAGCTTCCTGTTCGGCAGCTGCCGGCTGATTCGGGCGACGAAGTACTCCTGACAAAGGCTTGGGAACTGGGAACTGGGACGCTCGACTGTCCCCGTTCTCATGTGAGCCCAGAGGTGGCGCGGGGCATTGCTCCATGCAGGCGTCGAAGGGCGCGGCGGGCCCAGAGGTGGCGCGGGGCAGAGCCGCGCTGCGCGGGGCTCACGGCCAGCCGAGTGGGTTGCGGCGGGGCGGCGCGGAGTCGGGTTGACTAGGAGTGCAACGTTCAGCGTGAACGTTGCGGCGGTTGGCTCGTGATCCCAATGCTGCCGCGGGGCAGAGCCTCTCTTCGCACGGCCCACGGCCAGCCGTGTGGGTTGCGGCGGGGCGGCG
>JAYVBB010000765.1:0-1999 GCA_043750715.1 Pseudomonadota bacterium
GCTCGAGGCCGTTGACCTGCAGGTTCTCCGGAATGAACCACTGTACGCGGTAGTGAAGGTTCCGGTTGTGGGCCGCCAGCGCCAGAACCGTCAGCAACACCATCTCAAGAGGCAGATAGGAGGGCTTCTGCCGGCTGAAAAGGTCGAGCCAGAGGACCAGAAAGCCGAAGCCGAAAAAACCGCCGAGCGCGACGAAGGACCGGGTCGTGAACAGCGCGCTGCCGTTGGCGCGAACGAATTCGGCGTCGAACAGGTAGCGGAGGTGAAACGGCACGACTTGAAAGCGGAAGAACTCGATGTAGGCGACGTGGGCCGCCGCCGCGACTCCCACCAGGACGAGTAGCGTAAGCATCGCGAGCCGCGCGCCGTTCGGGAACCCGAAAAACTTCGCGGTCCCATAAGCACCCCCGATCACCAGGGCGAGGAGGTAGGCGACCCAGAAGTCGCTCAGCGTGCCGACGAAGAAGGCTTTCGTCGCCTCCGCCGTTCCCGGTTCGATCGAGCCGAACAGCAGCGGGTACGTCAGAAACCGGTGCAGCAGAAACGTCGCGAGCAGAATCAGAAACGATTCGAAGGCTCTCGCTAGCGGCTTGACGACTGCCATCGTTTCCTTCTTAGGCTATTTACATGACAGATTGTGAGTCTTCCGCTAAGCTTCCGCCACAACAAAGCTATTGCATCGCCCGGCAGGAGTGAACGTGAAACGGCTCGTCCGACTCTCATCGGCCACAGTTGCGATCTGTCTTTCCTCTGCCGCTTTCGGCGCCGCGACGCGGAACGTGAACGCGCCGTTCCGGTACCGCTTCTTCGGGACCGACGTCACGTCCTGGGCGAACGGCATGAAGACCGGACCCGTGGCGGACAACTCCGGGACGATGGCGACGGCGCTCCACGGCCTGGTCAGCGGCGCCCGGACCAAAGTCGATCTGGCCGCCTACGGCATTCAGGATCAGGAATGGCTTTTTCGGGACCTTGCTCAAGCTTTGAACCGCGGCGTCGACCTGCGCGTCGTCGTCGACCAGGAAAAAGGCGCGTTGGGCGACTGGTCCGAAGGCAACTTCACCTATCCCGACACCGTGCGCCTGCCGGAGACGATCGGGGAAGACCTCATCACTCCCGACCTCAACCCGGACGGTACGCCGCGCGCCGGCACGATCATGCACGACAAGTTCGTGGTCGTGGACCAGCGCAAAGTCTGGTTGGGAAGCGCCAACTTCAGCGCGACCTGCATGGGCGACGACTACAACGCCAACGTCGCGTTGCTGATCGACTCGCCCGACGTCGCGCGCATCTACTCCGGCGAGTTCGAGCAAATGTTCGGGGATCACTTGTTCAGTCGCTACAAGCACGCCCGCGCCCGCCCGGAGACTCTGGTCTTCTCGGACGGGACGGAAGCGCAAATCTTCTTCTCACCCGAAGACGACGCCTTGAACGGCGCCGTGCTGCCTTTCATCGAACAGGCGAGGCACACGCTCGACCTCGGTCTGTTCGGACTTACCGACCAAACGGTAGCGGATGCCCTCGTGCGCGCCGTCGAACGCGGCGTCACCGTCCGCGTGATCTACGATGCAGTCGCGGCGGCGTCGCCGTCGAGCCTGCACCAGTACCTTAGAGACCACGGCGTCACCGTTCGCGTCGAGACGTGGGGCGGCAAGATGCACATGAAGGGCGGCGTCGCCGACGGCACCAACGTCCTCGTCGGCTCGATGAACTGGTCCGGCGCCGGCGCCAATCAGAACGACGAGAACACGCTGTGGGTCCGCCACAACGCGGCGCTCGGCGGCGAGCTGAAGAGCTATCTCGACGGCCTTTGGAATACTTTGGCCCCCCGGACCGAGCGCCATGACGCCCGGGCGGAAGGCCGCGACTCCCTCAACTCCTGCGCCGACGGCGTCGACAACGACTTCGACGGCGTGGTCGACTCCGCCGACAGCGCCTGCCGCTAAGCGGCCTTGCGACCGTCCCACTGGAAGACCAGCACGGTCCGGTCGTCCGGCGT
>JAYVBB010000766.1:0-2543 GCA_043750715.1 Pseudomonadota bacterium
CGTCTCGCCGTCGAGGACGACCCGGGACAAGCGGTAACCCACCGGCGTCGAGCTGTTCCAGGAGCCGTGCTCGGCGATCAGAATGTTCTTGCGGTAAGCCTCGGGAAAGCGCGTACCCGTGTAAAAACGCATGCCGAGTGCAGCGACGTGGGCGCTCAGCTTGCGGGCCGGGGCGGTAACGCCCGCGCACCCGAGCGCGCCGCCGAACTCGGGGTCGGGCGTCATGCTGTGGCAACGCGGAAAACCGAAGTCGAGTCCGGACTGGGGAGCGCGATTGAGCTCGTCCGGCGGCTCCGTGTCACCTTGCATGTCGCGGCCGTTGTCAGTGAACCACAAGGCTTTGCTGTCGGGATGCCAGGCGAAGCCGACGGTGTTGCGAATGCCCTTGGCGAAGGTTTCGACTCCGGTGCCGTCGGGCTGCATCCGGAAGAGCCTCCCGTGCTTGGCGGACGGCTCGCAAACGTTGCATGGCGAACCGACCGGTACGTAGAGTTTGCCGTCGGGACCGAAAGCGATGAATTTGCGGCCGAGATGCGTATCGCCCGGGAACGTCGCCGGCAGCGCCTGAGGCGCCGGCGGATTCGCGAGGTTCGCCTCGACGTCCGGAAACTTCACGATGCGTTTGATTTCGGCGACGTAAAGCGCGCCGTCCTTGAACGCGACGCCGTTCGGTGAGTCGAGGTTCGATGCGAGCTGGTACACCTGCTCGCCGACGCCGTCGCCGTCCGCGTCGCGAACCGCGTAGACGCTCTTGAACTCGCCGGCGTCGTTGCCGGTGCCGACGAACACCGTGCCGTTCGGGCTGGACGTCAGCGAGCGGGCGCCTTTCACTTCGGCGAAGACGTTGACCTTGAAGCCCGGCGGCAGCTTCAACCGCTCGAGCGGGAGACTGGCTCCCGGTTCGGGCATCGCCGCCTTGACCGCCGCGAGCATCTTCTGACGCAGCGCCGCGTCTTCCGCCAACGCGGCGTTCTGGTCGGTGTCCGGCGGAGGCATGACCGCTTCGGGATTGGCCGTCTCCCAGGAAAGGCGCGCCACCACCTGGGCGGACGACGCGACGATCGCGTCCCACTTCACCTTGTTGCCCGGCAGTTTGAAGTTCGGGTGGCAGCCGAGGCAGTTGGCTTTGAACCCCGCCAGCACCTCCGCCGACGGCGCGGCGGCCGCGACGTCCTTGGCGGTCGAGTCCTCGCCGTCCCGGGTCGTATTGCAGGCGACCGATCCCAAACAAACGAATGCCAAATAGAATGCCGAGGCCGCGGGGCGCCAGTGCATGCGAGGTTCCTCGTCATAAGGGCTTGATGCGTCCGTATTTAACACGACAATTCCGGAGACCGTCAAGGCGCGGTCCGGCGGGACACACCCCCAAGACGGCTTTAGGAAGATTTTTCCCTGCCGACAACTTCGGCAGGAGGAACTCCCGCATGTTTTCCCGTCTGATTCTGGCCTTGGGCCTCACCGTCGTCGCCAGCTCCCCGGCCCTCGCCGTCCCCGTCCAGTACGGCGTAGGCGCGGCGTACCGCTACGGCAGCTTCGCCGGTTTCACGAGCAACGGCGCCTCCCTCGACCTCCGGCTCGGCAAGATCGGGTTGCAGGGCACGGTCATGCAGGGTGACCAGGACATCGAAAGCGAGCTCGGCGACTCGTTCTTCGGGATTTTCACCTACAGCTCCGGCAACTACACGATCGAAAAAGCGACGATTCACCAGCAGGGCGCGGCCGCCCAGCTGAAGTTCCACCCGATGAACGGCAGCTTCTACTTCGGCTTCGGCGGCGGCCGCACCATCGGCACGGCCAAGCTCGAGGCGACCGGCAGCGGGGGCGAAACCCTCGACGAAAAGCTGGTGGTCACCCGCGACCTTTCGAGCCTCTCGATCGGCAACGTCTGGACGCCGGGCGGCATCATGATCGGTTGCGAATGGGGCGCCATCGTCGGTGCGAGCAACGTGAAGACAAAGAAAACATCGGAGTCGAACACGGGGTCCAACACCGATCTCGTGGACCTGAACGAAAAATTCGCCGACAAGGTCATGGAGCACAGCGGCAAGAGCACCTCGCACGCTCTGCTCGCGTACCTCGGGTTCATGCTCGGCGCCTGACGCCCGGCAAAGTTTGCACGAGAATTGCTTATGCACGCCATGAGCGTTGCATGACGCGGTGCGATGATTCTTTCATGGATGCCCCCGCTCCCTCTGAAAGGACCGATCATGGCCGCTAAGCTGCTCTTCCTGGTGTCGTTGATCGCTGCCCTCACCTTCGCCCGGGCCGCCACCGGCAACCCGCAGTCCTCGACCGCGCCGCCGCCGCCGGGAGCCGAGCTCGGGGATCAGTGAGACGAGGGCTCAGTTTTAGTAGTCGTAGACGAGCGTCAGCGACCTGAGCCCCGGACGCAGCGACAAACCTTCGGTTTTATTCTCGTAAATTGCGTTCGCGGCGCGCCCGGCGCCGACCCCTAGCAGAGCGCCGGCGGTGACGTCGGTAAGGAAGTGCTTGTCCCCTTCGATCCGGAACAGGGCCGTCGCGGTGGCAAGCGCATAACCCGA
>JAYVBB010000767.1:0-4505 GCA_043750715.1 Pseudomonadota bacterium
GAGCCGTAAGAACAGGGCTTTCTGATTTATTACCGGCTTTCTAGCTGGTTCCACAAGAGAAAACATGCGGCCGGTAGATCTATAGATATGAATGATCGCGCCATAGCGTGCCACAAATGCCAGCATGTCTGGTCCTATCAACCGCCCCTAGAGCGGCGAGCCGAATGCCCAAATTGCCGGTTCGATTCCCGGGTTTGCCTCAATTGTAAGCACTTCGATCCGGGGTCCCACCGGGAGTGCCGCGAGGACCAGGCCGAGTGGGTCAAGGAAAAGGACCGCGGGAACTTCTGCAGCTACTTCGAGGGCAACCCCCACGCCGCGGCGCGCGGGACGGAACTCGACAAAGCCAAAGGCAAACTCGACCAACTTTTCGGCGGAGCCAAACCGGAAGCGCCTGGGCCCGGCAAGAGCTTCGCCGACGACCTCGCGAAGTTCATGCAGGGCAAAAAGTAGCGAGTGGTGCCGTTGACGCGCTAGGGGCGTCAATGAAACAATATCATTAGCGATTCCTTTTTTTGATCTTACGCGCTGTCCCTCAGCGCGGCTGACGCACCGTCCTGGTGCGTCACTCGGTTTCCAACGCCACCAGAAAGTTCGAGATGCTCAACCGTCCGCTCGTCGCCATCGACATCGGTTCGTCCGCCATCAAGGTGGTCGAGATGACCGGTCAAAAGCAGAAAAAGCTGCGCGCCATCGGGCTCGAGCTGCTTCCGCCGGGCGCGGTCGTGGACGGAGTCATCCAAAACCAGGAAGTCGTCGAGAACACGCTGAAGGATCTGCTGAAAAAATTGAAGATCCGCACGTCCGGCCGCCGCGCGGCGCTGTCTCTCTCCGGCAGCTCTGTGCTCGTCAAGAAAGTGAACGTCGCTGCAAAGAATGCCGACTTGGCCGAACAGGTTTACTACGAAGCCGAGCAGCAGTTCCAAGCGGACATGGCCGAGATCTATTTCGACTTCACCGAGCTCGAGCCCGCCGCCGGCGCGCCGGGGCCTGATCAGCCGGTGCTGATGGTCGGCGCCAAGCGCGAGATGGTCGAGCAATACATCGGCGTCATGCGCTCGGTGGGACTCAGGACCGGCGTCGTCGAATGCAGCGCTTTCTCCGTGTCGAACATGTTCGAATACAACTACGGCGTCGTCGAGGGTCTCACCGCGCTCGTCAACATCGGCGCGGCGCTGACGCAGGTTTCGCTCGTCGCTCACGGCGAATACGTCTACACGCGCGACATCGCCATCGGCGGTGAGGAGTATTCCCGCCGCATCATGGAGCTGCTCGGCGTCGACCGCCCCAACGCGGAAAACCTGAAGGTCGCCGTGAGCCAGGGCGACGGAAGCGTTCCGGAAGAGCTGCACAAAGTGCTCGGTGAGATCAATGAACAGCTGGTGCACGAGATCCAGGTGACGATCGACTACTTCTTCCAGAGCGGCGACGCCGCGGGTCGGGAAGCCGGCCTGACGAGCATCTTCCTGACCGGGGGCGGCTCCCGCATCCTGGGTCTCGACGCGGCGCTCGCTGCCGCCCTGCAAATCCCCGTGCAGATCGTCAACCCGTTCCAACGGGTCGAGGTCAATCCGAAGAAGTTCCAGATGGACTACATTCTGATGCAGGGCCACCTCTACGGCGTGGCGGTTGGATTGAGCCTCCGCGCAATGGGGGACAACGACTGATGATCAAGATCAACTTATGTCCCATCGACGAGCTGGAAAGTCAGTATTGGTACGTTCCCGACATTGCGGTCGCGGTGGTGATCGCCGTCGTGTCCTTCCTCGGGGTCCAGTACTACCTCGGCACGATCCAGGAGCGGATCGACACGGCGAACGCGAACGTCGCGAGCCTGACCGACAGCTACGACAAGCTGGCGCCCGACCTGGCCAAGTTCGCCTCCCTGCAGACCGACGTCGCGACGCTCAACACCCGGCTCAACGCCCTGAAAGCCATCACCGTCTCGAAGATCTCGAAGTACAAGCCCGTCATCGTCATCGAGCACTTCCAGAACCTGAAGCCGGACGGCGTCTGGTTCGAGTCGCTGAAAATCGGCGTCGAGACCCCCAACTCCTTCGAAGTCAAAGGCCAGGCTTTCGACAACGTGCTGACCGCGGAATTCATGACGGCACTTCGGTCGACCGAAAGCGGCGACTCCGACGACTCCGATCTCCGTACCCAGGTCTTCTTCAACGGTCTGGCGCTCGAAGCCACCAAGCCACCCGAAGGGGGAGTGGGGGAAGGATTTCCCGAGCTCGTGAGTTACCCCGAGTTCCTCATCAAAGGAAAGTTCCAGGAGCGCGGTGCCCCGGCCGAGCCGGCGCCGTCGAATCTGCCGCCCTCCACCGTCAGCCTATCCAGTCCCGAAACCGAAGATGAAGTGAAGTTCTAATGGATTTCGAAGAAATCAAAGAACGCTACAAGTTGCTCCCGCTCTGGGCGCGGTTCCTGATCGCAGGGATCATCGGCCTGTTGCCGGGCGCCTACGTCTACTACGACGAGGGTGACTCGCTGCAGACCCAACGCGACGATGCCGACGTCAAAGAGGGCGAAGCCCGCGCCAAGTTCGAGCATGCCCGCAAGCAAAAAGCCAACCTGCCGAAGCTCGAAGAAGAGATGGCGTTCACCGAAGAGCAACTTCTTAAAGCCAAACAGAAGCTCCCCGATAGTTACAAAATCGAAGACGTCTTGCAAAAAGCCGCCATGGTCGCCAAGGAAGTCGGCGTCAAGCTCGTGGTTTTCGATCCGGCGGAAATAGAGATCCAGCATCCCGAGGCCTACAATTACGTCGAACTCCCGATCAAAACCGAAATCCAGGGTCGCTTTGGCCAGGTCGCCTCGTTCTTCGACCGGATGGTCCACCTCGAAAACAGCGTCTTCGTGCGCCGCGTCGAGATGGCCAGAGCGCCGATCGATCGCCGATTCGAAAGTGGCTTCCCGAACCAGTCCGGAAGTCCGGCCGACCAGCAGAAGAGCGAGTTCCAGATCGCCCGCGAAAACCGGCAGAACCTCCGCATCAAGGCCAACTTCGAGCTCGTCGTCTTCCGCGGCATGACCAAGGCCGAAGAGGATGCGATACCGGTGGTCGGCGAGAACGGCGAAGAGAAGCCCAAGGAAGGCGAAGAAAAGCCCGCTGCAGACGGCGAGGCCCCCGCTCCGCCTCCTGTGAAGGCCGGCGCCAGCGCCCGGGCCGCTCCCGCGAATCCTCACGACGTGACCACTTTCTAAGGAATCGAGCGTGCGCCTTCCGATGCCAAAACTCAGCCTCAGCCTCGCCGGACTTCTGGTCTGTGGGGCGAGCCACGCGGTTTGGGCCGCCGAAGAGATCGGCGAGCCCGCCGGGGCTTTGCCTGATTCCGCGGAACTGCCCGAGATCGCGCCGACCGAGGACGCCGCCCCGGTCGAAGACTACGCTCCGGTCGAGAACGACCAGGTAGCAAAGCCCGCGCCCACGGCGTCGACGAAAAAGATGAAGACGGAGGCGCAGGAGAACAAGAACCAGGAGAATTGGGATTCCTATTCCGACGCCGGCACGGGGGGCGTCGCCCAGGAAATCACCAAAGGCGTGCGCGTCGAAGACATCGTCGAGCCGCCGAGCGACTACCGCTATGCCGCTTTCGGCAAAGCCGATCCTTTCGTGCCGCCCATGGTGACGTCCGAGAAGCCGATCGGTCCGGGCAACCTCGAGATTCCGATCGTCAGCCCCCTGCAGCGCTTCGACGTCATGGAGATGGATCTCGTCGGCGTATGGCAGCTGTCCACGGGCGAGCGCAAGGCGATGATCCTGACGCCAGGTAATCAGGAATCGGGCGGGCAGGGCATCATCGTGAAGAACGGCGACCCGATCGGCAAACGAGGAGGCAAGATCCTCGGCATCGGCGACGACTTCCTGACCGTCCGCGAGTTCATGCTCGCTGCCGACGGCACGCGTCAGTACGAAGACCAGCAGATGTACATGGGCAAGCGCAGCCCCGACGACCTGCCCGGAAAGATCATCTTCAAACCGGGACAACCGCAGACGGAAGTGAAAATAGAAGGCGACGGTCCGACGCAGGCGCCCACCGCCGAAGGGGTCGCCTCCAAGGGTATTTCTGCCAGCGGCTCAACCAGGGACGGCGCTGGAAAGCCCGGGTCGTTCAAAAACGGTTCCGCTCAATCGCCGAGCCAAGGCCAGCCGACCGCGGGCGGGTCCGCGCCAATAGATCAACGAACTGCGCCCGCGACGGCGTACAAATCGATCCAACCGGCAGCGGCCACTCCGTCGTCCATCACGCCGTCGTCCGCCGCCCCTTCCGCCACGATCACTCCCCCGTCGACGATCCAGGGCAACCAGCCCGCCACGCCAGTCAGTACCGGTCCCACCACGAAGTATTAAGACCCCGAAGGGGAGGCTACCTCGATGCTCGTAAAAACCTTTATGATTCACCGTCGCCACGTCGCCGCAACGTTGCTGGCTGCCAGCCTGGTGGCTTGCTCCTCCGACGACGAGTCGGTCCAGGATCCGGTGCAATCGGAAGAGTCGG
>JAYVBB010000768.1:0-4749 GCA_043750715.1 Pseudomonadota bacterium
AGCTGCCGCGCCATTGGCTGGAGCACGGCCGGGCGTTGACCGGAGAGGAATTCCTCGCTGCTTCGCGCTCGTCTTTCGCCACCAGGCGGGACCTCAAGCTGAAGGGAAGCCGCCGCCGTCTGATCGAGCGCCTTCAGAAGGCCTACTTCCGCGTCGTGACCTTGTCGGGCGCCCACGTCCCGGAGCTTGCAGAGCGTTCCGCGCAGCTCAACCGCCAAAACCGCATCACGGGCGACGCCGTCGCCGCGATCGAGGAAGTCGTCGTACGCAACCGCAACAAGGTCGGCTCCGGCAGCCTGCACCGTTTGATCTCGGCTTTCGTCAGGGAGCAGGTCCTGGACCCCGACCAGAAGCCGGCGCGGCGGCCTCCGCTCGCTGCCTTGGAGCTCAAACTACTCGACCGCCTGAACGCCCTGGTCGCGGAATTCCGCGAGGGCCTCTGAGCGATGAGTCTTTGGCTTTATTCGTCGGGCGACGGCGAAAGCAATGCCCATGCCGACGAGCACTTGCTGCAAGCAGTCGGCTCCAAGAAAGCCCGGCTCACCTTCGTTTCGTCCGGCACCGTCGGCGATTCTTCGGCCGACTCGGAGTACTACTTCCAGGAGTTCGCCGACCGGTTCCGGGCGCACGGCTACCGGAACGTCGCCATGCTGGCGCTGGACCGGCCGTGGCTTCCGCAAGCCCTCGAGCGTGCCGTGAGCTCCGAGCTGATCTATCTCTCGGGCGGCAACACCTTCTACTTCCTGGACATGCTCCGCCGCTCGGGCTTTGGCGAGGTCTTGCGCCGGCGCGCGGAGATCCAACTGCCCATCGCGGGCCACAGTGCGGGCGCCATCGTCCTGACACCGACGATTCGCACGGCATCGTTTCCCGAGGACGACCGCGACGACAACGACGTCGGGCTGACGGATCTCCGGGCGCTGCGGCTGGTCGACTTCGAATGCTTCCCGCACTACACGAGCAAGGTTTCCTACAACCGCGAGATCCGGCGCTCGTCCTTGACGATGGGACGACCAATCTACGCGCTGCCCGACGGCTCTTGCGTGGCGTCGGACAGCGGTAGATTGACGTTTTTCGGTCCGGTTTGGGCCTTCGTCAAGGGCGTACGCTTCAAGGTCCGCTGACTTACGCCCTCGATCGGGTAGTAGTAGCCGTCGGGCCGTTGCATGGGGTGGATCGATTCAGTAGTAGCTGTTCGGGTAGTAGTAGTAGTTGTAGCCACCGCAGTTGTAATACGACGGGCTGCCGTAATTGTAGCTGCTGCCGTAGTAGTTGCAGCTCGGGCGCCACGAATTGTAGTAGTACGAGTTCGAGTAACCGTAGCCGCTGTAGTTGCCGTAGTCGTAGTTGCCGTAATTACCGTAGCTGTTGCCGTAGCCGCCGCCATAGCTGTTGCCGTAGCCGCCGCAGCTGCTGCCGCCCCAGCTTCCCCACGATTCGGTGGACGAGTCGGAATCCAGCTCGTCCTTGACGCTGGTGGGGGCCTTGCCGCCGTCGAACGCGGCGCTGACCGCCGTAGCCTCCGTCGCATGCCGGTCCGCCACGACGGTCCGGAAATCGGCCTGCTCGACGAGCTCTTTGCCGTCGAGGTCGACGGGAACGCGGATGATGCCCGCGATCGGCAGGCCGACCTTTTCCGCTCTCGGCGTCGCCTCGCCGCTGGCAGCGTTGACGCCGTCCCCGGTCTTGCGGGCGTCTTTGTTCGACGCGTCTTTGTTCATGCCGCCGCAAGCGACGAGGGTCGCGAGACAGCAAAGAACGAGGCTCAAGTGAAGGCTTTTCATGGGGTCTCCTATTCTCTCGACGAAATTGCGACGAGAAGCGTTTGCTTTTCCCGCAGTGCGGGGTCTGCGGTTACTACGTGCAGAAACGACGGGGCGTCAAATTGTTATTTCGCGCCCCTAAAAAGCGGGGGAGCAAACGCCGGACGGCGCGCTGAATGGCTTTGAAATTTTAGGTTTTTTTGCATGGTGAAGGTAAAAAGCTACACATTACGCTACGGAGATAAACAAAAAACACTTAAAGACCCGGTCGGTTCATAGCAGGCCGATCCGGGCATTGGCAGTCGGCTTCCGGTATTCCCGATTGTGCGACCTCCTTCAGCCATGTTCCAAGGCCATTGAAGTCCCCGTCCCCACTGCCATTTTCTGGCATTCGTCCAAATTGCACAGCTTTTCGACGAGGCCGCCACGCCGCTGCCACGGCGATTCCCGAAAGTAGGGATGTAAACACCACGGGAGGGTGACATGAATTCCATCGAATGGCTGGCCCACTTTCAACGGAACGCGAGCAACAACCTGAAGCTTACCGAGAAAGACGCCCACGTCCTGACGGACGCCGAGCGCGCCAACATCACCGAGTCGATCCAGGTCTTCCAGATGGGCGAGGCTTCCGAGGGCCGGACCCTGCAGCGCTTCGCCGGGACGTTCGCTTCCCAGGAAGGCGACGTCGCCTACGCCGAAGCCGTCAAGCTCTTCATCCGCGAAGAGAACCGTCACAGCGGCTACCTCCACACCTTCATGACCGAGCACGCCATCCCGCGCGCCGAGACGCAGTGGAGCGACAGCATTTTCCGCAGCCTGAGAAAGCTCGCGGGGCTCGAGCTCTCGATCCGCGTCCTGGTGACCGCCGAGATGGTCGCGGCCGTTTACTACCCTGCTCTCGGCGCCTCGACGGGTTCCAGCAAGCTGAGCATGATCTGCGCGCGCATGTGCGAAGAGGAAGAGACGCACGTCCGCTTCCAAATGGGCGCGGTCGCGCGCCTCAAAGCCCGCCGTCGGACCTGGGCGGCGAAGATGGCGGATGCTGGCCACGGCTTCCTGATGGCGGGCACGACGCTGGTCGTCTGGTGGGATCACCGCCAGGTCCTGAAGTCTCTGCATCCGACTTACCGCGACTTCTTCAAAGCCTGCTGGCAAGTCTTCTCCTCCGCCCTGAAATGCAGCGAGCTCGGCTCGCGCGATTTCAACTCTTTATCGCCTGGGCTCCGCGTGCTATCAAGCAGGCTTGGCACCAAGGGGGACTAGGCGTTGAACATCGTCGACTGGCTACGCGAGAAAGTCACCCGTGACCCCCGGGCTTTGCAATGGTTCGAAGGCCCGAAGAGCGAAGACCGCATCGCCCGCGCCTACCGGGAGCTCGTCGCAGGTTACGAGCTCGACACCAGCAGCATTCTGAACGAGACCCGTCCCGTCACCGGCCACCACTCCGGATCGGTCACCGTACGCGACATCAACTACTACTCGCTTTGCGCCCACCATTTTCTGCCCTTCTTCGGCAAGGTCACGATCACCTATGAGCCGGGGAAGAAAATCATCGGGCTGGGCAAGTTCCCCCGCCTCGTGCAGGCTTACGCCAAGCGCTTCCAGATCCAGGAAGACCTGGTGAAAGACATCGCCGAGGAAGTCATGCGTTCCGGCGAAGCAGCAGGCGTCTTCGTGACGGCTTCCGGGCGTCACATGTGCATGTGCAGCCGCGGGCCGTCGGATTCGGACGCCGTGACCGACACGACCTACGCTCTCGGCACGCTGGCGCGCCTTCGTGACTGACGTCGCCGCGTTTTACGGCAGCTTTTACCAGCAGCCGCTGCTCCTCGCCGTTCCGACCGTGCTTTGGCTTCTGGCACTTCTGGTTGCGCTCCGGCCGTGCGACGCGGTGTGGAAGTATTGCTTTACCTTCGCGGCACTGTCGGCTCTGGACGCCTTTCTCACTGCAAACGACGTGCTCGGGAATGGTCCATGGACGGGCGTCTGGGCGTCGGTCGTGCCGATCACATTCGTGATCCTGGGCGACTTCCGTGTCTACCTCTGGACCCAGCCTGGCGGATTCGAAAAGAAATGGCCTTTGGCCTTGGCGCTGAGCGTCGTCGTTCCCCTCGCGTCGATGGGGCTCGGGCAGGTGCTTCCCGCCGACTGGGCCGCGAACTCACGCGTGCTCTACCTGACCTATGAGGTGCTCTTTCTCGTTTTTTTCTCGCTCGTCACGCTGAAGGTCGCCGGCCCCCGAGGCTTCAAGGATCCTTACCGGGCCTATGCTCTCGGCTACTACGCATCTTGGGTGATTGCCGACGTCTGGTTGCTGCAGGCGGACGGTACGGCCCCAGCCGCCTGGATCCTCCGAATCCTCGCCAATCTCCTCTATTACGCAGGCTGGACGCCCTGGGTGTACTTTCAGGCCCGACGCCGGAAGCCTTTGCCAGTGGCCACTTTCTAGACGGTTTCTGGCCACTAAATTACGGAATTGACTAGATAAAAGTCTCGCATGGATCTTGCTGAAAGGGGTCGACCTGGAGGCCGTCCATGAAATCGCATATGTCCCTTGCCGCCGTGTCCCTTGCCCTCGTGCTGGCGTCCGCCTGCGCGAAGGAAAAAGCCCCGTCCAAAGGCGGCACCCAGCCGGCAACGGAAGAGCCGACCAAAACGATTCCGAACGACGACGCGGATCCGAACTTCGATCCGTCCGCTTCGCCGGCCGACCTCGACAAGGATTCCGAGCCGGGCAGCGCCGCTGCCGGCGAAGTGTCCGAACGCAAAGTGACTTTTTCTTTCGACGCCGAGAAGCTGTCAGGCACGGCCGGTGAAGCCGTCGTCTTGACGATCGACCACAAGAAAGTGACGTCGAACAGCAAGTGCGCCACCCCGATCGAGCACACCCCGATCAGCGAATCGGGCTACGACCCTGAAGCCACGACCCTCGTTGTCGAAGTGTTGAGCCACGCCGCCGTCGCGGACGAAGGCAGCGACACCGTAC
>JAYVBB010000769.1:0-6212 GCA_043750715.1 Pseudomonadota bacterium
TAAAATTTGGTTCTGTTTTTCAAACACAAAATGCCAGTTCGGCAAATACACTTTTTGGCGATATGCAAATGCCGGATATAGTACCGCCCAAATTATCGGCTTGTCCGGCCAATACTCGTTGAAGACGACGCCCGTGAACGAGCAGGACGTCAGCGGCGGCACGCCGCTCTGGTACCGGGTCGGTTGGTACGCAACCTGGATCACGGTGCTCACGGTGTTCGACCTTTGGGAAACGGTAGGCCTGCTTTGGTTCGTACCATTCATCGCGGTTTTTCCGGTCGTCCTGTCGCTTCGTGAGGTCGCCGAGCACGGCATGGCGCCGGCGCAGCCGGAGATCCTCGTAAGCCGCCGCTTCGAGCTGGGCTGGCCCCTGCAAGGCGTCCTCTTTCCCATGGGCCTCGACAACCACGAGCTGCATCACCTTTGTCCCCAGATTCCGCACCACAAGCTGGAGCATGCGCACGACCACCTGATGGCGACTTATGCTCCGTACCGCGAGCGCCTGGTCGTCTGCCGGGGCTTCGATCGTCCCCGCGAAACCGGACCCTCGGTGCTGGACGTACTCTCGGGCCAAGTTCCGACAGCCGTGCGCGGCGTCGAGGAGGCCTCATGACCGCTGCCTTGGAGAACATGGGAATCGCCGCCTTCGCCGCCTGGATCCTGGCGCTGTCGATGCTGCGCTATTGGGTGATCGCCGGCCTCCCCTACTTGGTTCTCTACGTCATGAAGCCCCGGTTCAGCGCCGCCCGCAAAGTCCAGGCCGCGTTCCCTCCCGCCGCCATGGTCCGGTTCGAGTTCTTCTGGGGCAACGTCTCGTCCGCATTGATCGCGGCGACGCTGATCCTCGCCTTCGCCGGTTGGAAAGCCGGCTACGCGAAGATCTATACCGACGAAGGGCTGTTCGGGGCAGCCTGGTACTACGGAAGCATTGTTGCCATGGCCGCCATTCACGACGCCTGGTTCTACTGGACGCACCGGCTCCTGCATCACCCGCTCTTCTTCCGACGCTTCCACGCGACGCATCATCGGTCGCTCAATCCGACTCCCTGGGCGTCGCTCAGCTTCCATCCTGTGGAAGAGGTCCTGTCGTTCGGCTTCTTTCCACTGATGGTGTTCGTTCTGCCGTTCCACCCAGTGCCCTTGGCGTACTTCTTCTCGCTGATGTTCGCTGGCAACGTCTCGGGGCATTCCGGGTTCGAGCTCGGTCGTCTGACACCCCTGTCGCGCTACCTCGGCGGGGCGCTGATCCACAATCTGCACCATACCCGCGTCACGAAGAACTTCGGGCTGTATACGAATCTCTGGGACCACCTTTGCGGCACGTTCGACGAAAGCTTCGCCGCCGAGTTCCGCCGCCTCGAAGCCGCCGGCACTAAGGCGTCAGACGAGGAGCCAAAATCTCCGCGAGATGCACCGCCCCGCGCCGGTTGAGATGGTCGGGGTCGCGAAAATCGGCCGTTACGAAGCGCTCGTCCCGATTGAGGTCGATCATCGAAAACACGAGATGACGCTCGTCGGTCCCGAGGCTCTTCATAGCATCGTGCACGATCGTGTCCCATGCCGGCAGATAGAGCGACCGGGCCTCGGGGGATTTCGGGAAGCGGAGGAGCACGACCCGGATCCCTTCCTGATTCGCCGCGGCAATCAAGCGTTTGCCGGCGGCCAGATTCCGGGCATAGACTTTCGGGTTCTGGAGCTTCAGCTGCTCGACGGTTTTTTCCTGGCGGCGGCGGGCGACCTGGACGTCGCCGTTGAACTGGACGCCCGTAGGAATGAATCCCGCTTTGGCGGAGATGGGTTCGAGCGACGAAGCCATCATGTCC
Organism: Pseudomonadota bacterium; assembly: GCA_043750715.1. Classification (GTDB taxonomy): domain Bacteria; phylum Bdellovibrionota_B; class Oligoflexia; order Oligoflexales; family CAIYRB01; genus CAIYRB01. Next base: position 1,824 of record JAYVBB010000769.1, read on the forward strand.
CGGTGCAAATTCCAGAAGATCGGGGTGAGGCGCCACTTGAAGAAAACCGAAAGGCTCCGGTGCACGGCGCCGTCGAAGTCTTCTAGAAACATCGACGCCGGTGGCAGGCCGTCTAGGCCTAGCTGGTAGCAGGCATACGGCTCGAGCGTGCGGGTGTCGTAGCGAAGCGTCGCCAGCCCGAACTCCAGCACCAGGGTTTTCAGATGCGGGACTTTCGACCGGTGGCGATGCCAGAGCTCCTCTGCCGTCGAAAGATCGAGATAGTCGGCCGCCAGGCTCATGACGCGGGGACCGTAATGCTCGGGGTCGAACCCGAAAAAGACACGCGATGATCCGATCACCAAGGTATCGGTCTGAGGTCCCAAGGCGTCAACGGCCATCGACTGAAAGTTCGGACGGAGAAACACCGCTCGCAAGACCGCACGCGCCGCGACGACCGCCGCGCAGACAAGCAGCAGTGCGGCCGCTGCGGACCGGCGGCTCGCCTTAGAATTGAAAATAGACGAAATCATGCTTCCCCGTGGCTCCGCTCGAGAGGATCAGGAACAGTAATCCGGCATAGATGGCATAGCGCCAACCGGGCGCGAGGCCTTTCACGGCAAGGGGGTCGTTCCGGCGCTCCTGGAGGAGGTCCAGGCAAAGCATCGGTCCCCCGAAGCAAAGCAGCGTCAGAAGAAAAGTCCCTGCGCTCCGGTCATACGCGCCGTGGACGATTCCCTGGGCGATGGCGAGCCATTTTGCGGGATCCGGCACCATGAAGAACACGACCGGGAGGTTGATCAGGTGCACGGTCACGACATGCCTTATCCAACGGGGGTACCGGTCGAACGACTTCCAGACGTTGAAGGCGACCAGCAGAACTCCGTGATAAAAACCGAACAGCACGAAGTTCCAGGCAGCGCCGTGCCAGAGGCCACAGAGCGTCAAAGTAAGCACCGCGGCCACCGGTACGGCCAGGCGGCGCGAGAGGGGCTGAAATACGTAGTCACGGAACCACTCCGTCAGCGTGACGTGCCAGCGTCTCCAGAAATCGGCGGGCGACGTCGAAAACAGCGGCGCCCGGAAGTTCACGGAAAGCTCGAAGCCCAGGAGCTTGCCCAACCCGCGCGCGATGTCCGAGTAGCCCGAGAAGTCGGCGTAGAAAAAGAACATCAGCGAGTAGAAGCCGACCAGGAGTTCTCCGCCCGAGAGGTCACCGGGGTGCGTCCGGAGCTCGTACACGAATGGAGCGAGGTTGTCCGCCACGACCGTCTTTTTAAAGAGGCCGTAGAGGATCAGGTATGCGCCGGACCGGATTTTTTCCCAGTCGACGGTACGTGCGGCCCGAATCTGCGGTAGCAGCCGCCCGGCGCGTTCGATGGGTCCCGCGACCAGCTGCGGAAAGAACGAGATGAAGAGGGCGAAGTCGAGCAGGCTCCTTTCGGGTTCGACGCGCTTCCGGTAGACGTCGACGACGTACGCGATGCTCTGGAAGGTGTAGAACGAAATCCCGACCGGGAGCAGAACCTGGAGGGTCCAGGACGACCCGACGGCCGAGGTGAAGAAGTTCCAGTACTTGAAGAAGCCGAGCACGACGAGGTTCAGACCGACGCTCGCGCCCAGGGCCAGCCGGCGCTTCTTCTCGTCCGGCGTCCGCCAGATCCACTGCGCGAACGAAAAATCGACGATCGTGGTCATCGCCAGCAGGCCGGCGAAGCGGTAGTCCCAGTAACCGTAGAAGACGTAGCTGGCGACGAGCAGCAGCCGGTTTTGCCAGATTCGACCCAGGCAAAGATACGCCGGCCAGACCAGCAGGAAAAAATAGACGAAGGCGAAGGAGTTGAAGGTCACGCGGTGATCATACCACGCAGGAGGGTTAAATCGGAGACTTTAGACTCCGATTTCACAGCGCTATTTGCCATACGTCGGCCAGCCCATAAATCCTCAAGTTTCGGATGAAGGCGCCGAAAGTAGTATTAATGGCCTTCTGTTTGGAGAGCTTTTGACGTTTTCGCTGCGCAGCTTGAAATGCACACTTTTTGCGGCCGCCTGGTTTTGGGCCAACCAAGCCATCGCAACGCCGTTCGAGCTGTCGTATTCCGGACGCCTGACCACGGAAACGGGGCAGCCGCTGGAAGGGCCGATCGACGTAAAGCTGCGGTTTTTCCGGACGGAGTCCGACGGCGCTCCCTTGGTGGGCGCGATCGACATAGCGGCCGTACCGATGCAACAAGGCATCCTTCAGATCGGTCTAGCTTTGCCTGAGGCCGACTTTCACCTGGTATTCGACGGCGTCAATGAAGTGTTCATCGAAGTGGAAAAGAGCGCGCCGGCTCCCGCTAAGATTTACCCACGCCAGCGTTTCAATGCCGTTCCTTATGCGCTGAAGGTCCCTGTTGACCAGCAAACCATCGTTTACGACAATACCGGCCATTTGAAGCTCGGCACCGTCAACCTCAGTGGCGATTTGTCCGGCACTGCCGGCGCCGCTCAGGTCGACAAGATCCAAGGCAAAGCCGTCCAGGCAACAGGCGCCAACGATGGCGACTTCATGAAGTACGACGGAGCCACCCAGACGTGGAAACCCGGAAGCGTATCCGGTGCGTCCGGCGGTACGGTGACCTCCGTCGCAGCGGGCGCCGGTCTCACCGGGCCGACCATCACCGGCGCGGGTTCGCTCTCCATTGCCACGGCCGGCGTCACCGACGCGATGCTTGCCGGCTCGATCTCCGACGCCAAAATTTCCTCGAGCGCCAATTGGAACGTGGCCTACACCAACCGCCTTCGCTGGGACGGTGGTGCGACGAGTCTGGTTGCCGCGACGGGCCGCACGAGCCTGGGCCTCGGAGCATTGGCGACGGCCAACGCCGTTTCCGGTGGCGCGGCCGGCACCATCACGGATGACACAATCGTGAACGCCGACGTCAACTCGGCGGCAGCCATCGCAACCTCGAAGCTTGCGGGCCCCGTGACGGCGATCGCTTCGAACGGACTGGGGAGCCTCGCGACGCTGAGCTCGATCGCCAGCTCCGAAATCACCGACGGCAGCATCGCGAATGTCGACGTAAGCGGCTCCGCCGCGATCGCAACCTCGAAACTCTCAGGCCCGGTGACGTCGATCGCTTCGAACGGTCTCGGGAGCCTGGCGACGCTGAGCTCGATTGCCGGCTCGGAGATTGCCGACGGCACCATCGCAAACGTCGACGTCAACGCTTCGGCCGCGATCGCGACGTCGAAGCTGTCGGGCGCGGTCACGGCGATCGCCTCCAACGGCCTAGGGTCTCTGGCCACGGCTTCGGCGGTGGCCGGCGGAGCAGGCGGCACGATTACCGACGACACGATTACGAACGCCGACATCAATTCCTCGGCGGCCATTGCGGTGACGAAAATCGCTGCCGGCACGGCGAATCAGGTCTTGACGACGAACGGGACCATCAACTCCTGGCAGAATCCGGCCTTCTTCGCGCAGCTCTGCTCGGCAGGCCAATACCTTCAGGGTTTCGATGCATCCGGCAACAAAGTTTGCGTCACCATTGCGACGACTCCGACCTTCGCCAAGGCCGGAACGCACGGCCTCTATCATCACTGCGGAATCCTATCCGACAAGACGGTGGAATGCTGGGGCTACAATGCTTACGGCGAGTTGGGTGATGGGTCCTTAGTCGCGAAAAGCACACCCGTCTTCGCACGCAATCCCAACGGGACCAAGATGACCAGCGTCGAATCGACCGCCGGCGGCAACGAATTCAACTGCTTCAGCAAGACCAACGGCACGGTTTGGTGCGTCGGGTACAACGGCTACGGGCAGCTGGGTAATGGCACGATCGTCGATTCCATCGATCCCGTGCAAGTCACGGGCATCAGCACCGCCGTTTCCGTCACGGCAGGGATCGACCACGCTTGCGCCTTGCTCGCCGATGCAACCGTCAGTTGTTGGGGCCTGAACAACGGCGGACAGCTGGGCGACGCCACCCTCGTTTCGAAGTCCTCACCCGTTGCCGTTTCAGGTTTGACGGGGGTCACCCAGGTATCCGCCGGTGACTTCTCGACTTGCGCCGTGAAGTCGAACAACACGGTCTGGTGTTGGGGTTACAACAACTTCGGGCAACTGGGCAACAATTCGACGACGGACAGCAAAGTGCCCGTTCAGGTGACGGCAACCAGCCTCACGGCCGCGACCAAAGTCTCCATCTCGTCGAGCATCTCTTCAAACGTCACTTACACTCACGCCTGCGCCGTCAAGACCGACAATACCGTCTGGTGTTGGGGATACAACGCGCAGGGCCAGCTGGGCAACATCTCGACTGTGAACAGCAGCGTCCCGGTCCAGGTGAAGCTACCCAGTACCAGCAATTTGACGGGCGTCAGCGACGTGCGGGTCGGCGGCTTCATGTCTTGCGCGTTGATGAG
>JAYVBB010000770.1:0-2900 GCA_043750715.1 Pseudomonadota bacterium
AACGATCCTACGCAACGCCGAGCACGCGGACGAGACGGCTCGCGCCGTCGAGACCCTCGCCGCGATGGGTCGGATCGCCGTACCGGACGAGCTGCCGGATCTGACGCCTGAGATGCAGGCGAGGCTTAAGCTGCCGCTCCTTCAGCTGCTCACCGAAAACTCGGTTTCAGGGTTTAGCGGACTGATCGAGGAAGCTCTGCGATCGGAAGACTTTCAGACCCAGATGCTAGGCGTCTCCGCGACGCGTTACAACATGACAGGGGCGGCTGCCGAGACGCTTTTTCTGCTGATCGACAGCGCGAACGCTTGCATAGCCGGAAGGGCTTTGGACAGTTTGTGCCACTCCGGCTGCGCCGCGGATCATTTGCGTTTGCTCGGTCTGGTGCAAGCGCGTCTGGACGACGTACCGCTGGTGACCAAGATTTGCCGCGGGCTCGCAGCCGAAGGGGGAGGCGACTATCGGGAGTTTCTCAGACTTTGGAGCGAACTCGTGACGGCGGCACAAGGGGCCTTTGCCGGGCGGGAGATCGCCCTGGCGGCGGCGAACCTTCGGGACAACATCGAGCTGGCTACGACCCGTCGGCAGGAAAGTGAGTCCATCCCGCCCAACGCAAGTCCCGGAAAGCGCGCCGGCCATTCGGTGGATTTGGTGCTCTCCAACGAGCTGAAAGGCTTTTCAGGATATTCAGAGACCGTGAAATCCGTTTTGCGTAATGCCGAGATCATTCAGGCGCATCCGGATCTCTTCGACGACAAGGTCGACAAGAGCACGGCCGTGGTTCAATACGTCAAGTCGATCGATATTTTGCTGCAGGAACGCATTGGCTCGCGCCTCTTCCTGGCGGCAACCGCCGCCGAGACCTTGGCGGCGATGCAGTCGCGCATCGTGGCGCTACAGCTCGACGAGGAGGCCGTAACCGGTGAGCAGTTTCTTTCGTCCCTCATGTGCGGCAACTTTTTTACCGCCGACGAATTTCCCGCGGTCAAACTCGAAACCTTGAACCGAGCGATCATGAGCGGCAAGATCATCCGTGATCAGTATCGATTGATCGACGGACTTAGGGCTTGGGCCGTACTGCTGCTCGCCTTCGGGCGTACCTACAAGGCTCGCAGTGGCGGCACTCATGACGCGATTTTCAAACTTAAGGTGACGACCAATCAAGCCATCGGCCAGCTGGCTCGGCGTTTGAATGACCTTCAGGAGTTGCGCAACCTGGCTGCTCATCGCGGCACGCTCCGTGAATCGCCACCGGTGGTTGAACTCAGAAAGCGGTGCTTCGAGGCGTTGAATGAGATTGAAGGCGTGATTTAGCCGGCTGCCGCTTTCCTCAGAACCGGACGCCGGCGGCAATCCCGAAAATGGGCAGCAGCTTCTCGTCGACGGGACGCATCGCTTTGACCGCCTTGGCGTCCAGGTCGGCCTCGCGCTCGGATTTGACCTGCGCCAGCGCGCCCTTGACCTCTTCGTCCTCCGCTTCCGGGGTGTCGAGGTCGGTAGTCACTTTCACGTCGCGATAGACTTTCACGGGTTTGGTGGCGCCGAGGTTCACCATGAAATAGCCGAAAGAACCGACGTTCCAGAATCCGCCGATGGCGCCTCGGGCAAGCAGAGCGGAGGTTTCCGCGTCCGCGTGAATCGCCAGCTCGGTGCGCGTCCGGATCGACGCGTTCGGATCGCCGCAAGGCGGATCCTTCGCCGCTTCGATGATGGAGCACACGAGCACCGGCGACTGTGCGTCGCCGACGAGCTTCATCCGGCGGTGGGACAGCCCGGAGGCCAGGAAAAAGCTGCCAGCGAAAGGGAAGACCATCGCTTCCGCTCCGTAGTGAGCGCCGTACGTCGCCTTGAAACGGATGTCGAAGTCGGGGTTCGCCACCGCCACGCCTTTTTTCGTGCTGACCACGTCGGCGGGCATTTCCACGCGAATGTTGAAGTGCATGGGCGGCGTGTAGAACAGCCGGAGCCCGGCGTATTTGCCGAAGAAGAAGTAACCTTCGATCGGTAGCAGCTCCGGCACGCTCAGACCGACGCCGAGCGCCATGCGCGGCTGATACCAGGGGCGTACGTTCTTCCGCCCGCGCTTCGACTCCACGTACTCGTATTCGCCATACGGATCCGGCAGCGAACGTTGGTTCTCTTTACCGGTTTTCTTCTCGCCCTTGTATGTGGGCGCGTCGGCGCCTTCGCGCCACGCCGGATTGGAGTCCAGGGTGGAATCCTGTGACCAGGCTCGCGCACTAAACATGGTGGCGGCGAGGGCGAAAGCCAGCAGGCTCGGCGGAACGGAGAAGCGGGGACGCATAACCGCAACGTAACAGGAAATCGGCCAGAATGGTTGGGGTTTTTTGGGAACCTCGAAAATTTGGTGGTTTGCCAAAAACCGGCGGATGCGCCACCCTTTCCAGGTCCTGGCGACCTGTCGGAAATATGCCGTAACCGGTTGCAACTCAATGGGGTTCAAAGTCCTTCCGAAGACTGGGTCATCAGAACTTACTAGAGGCCGCATGGAGTGGACCTGTTTACTCGTTGACCTGACCGGCGGAGATCTCGCCCAAACGTGGCAAGAGAAAACCGCAGGGCAGGAGTTTGCCACCTCGCTGAGCTTCGTAGCCAGCCGCGAGGAGGCCGAAGTCATGCTCAACGGCGGCTCCGTGCTCGCGCAGATGATCTTCGCGAAGGAAAACAGCGGCGACGTGCAGTCGCTGCTGAAGTCGTTCCAAGCCAACGTCGGCTGCATCGCCGAGTTCCAAGGACTCGTGTGCGACGAGCCCAGCCCGGTATTCATGGCCGGAGTGTTCGAGTTCGGCATCGAGCAGTTCATCGCTACGGCGACGTGGCCCAAAGACGTCGCCGCCGTGACGCGGAATGCCGTCGCCCTCATCAACGACTCGCAAACGGC
>JAYVBB010000771.1:0-2706 GCA_043750715.1 Pseudomonadota bacterium
CCAAAATTCTTTGAACCCGGCGACGCCACCCTGATCGAAAGCCTTCAACGAGGCCGTGCCGACGATCGCGAGGTCGGCCGTGCCTTTCAGCATCTTCACGTCGTCTGCCGAGCGAATGCCGAAGCCCACGGCGACCGGGAGCTTCGTGTGCTTGCGCACGCGCGCGACGAGATCTTTCACACCTTTGCCGAGATCGGTCTGGGCGCCGGTGACCCCGCTGCGCGCCACCGCGTAAACGAAGCCTTGGCCGTTTTTCAATAGAACCGCGGCCCGCTCGTCGGAAGTATTCGGCGCGATCAACCGCACGTTGGCGAAGCGGCCTTCCTTGGCGGCGGCTTCCAGCTCGCCCGCATACTCGAGCGGCAGATCCGGCACGATCACGCCACGCAGTCCCGCGGCGACTGCTTCCTTCACGAACGCAGCATAGCCACGCCGGAAGACGACGTTGAGATAGCTCATCGCGACGAACGCGACCTGCGGATACCTCTCGCTCATTTCCTTGGCCAAAGCCAGACATTGCGCATAGCCCACGCCTTGCGCCAGCGCTTTGTGATTTGCGGCCAGAAAATAGGGTCCGTCGGCCATCGGCTCGGAGAACGGGAACTGGATCTCGATGACTTCCGCTCCGGCGCCGGCGAGCACCGCGATCATCTCGCGCACGGCCGAAGGCGAAGGGAAATCCGCGATCACGTGACCCATGAGACCGATCGTGCCGTCGGTGCGCCGCTTGGGCGTCAGCTCAGCCACGTGGGCCTCGCGCCATTTGCTCGGCTTTGAGCTTCAGGAACTTGGCCCACGATTCGTCGCCGAGGGCCGAGGCGACCGTGAAAATGTCTTTGTCTCCGCGCCCCGAGAGGTTGATCAGCACGACTTCGTCCTGCTTCATCTTCGGTGCCGCGCGCATGGCTCCGGCGACGGCATGCGACGACTCGAGCGCCGGGATGATGCCTTCCGTCCGCATCAGAGTCCGGACGGCGTGGACGACTTCCTCGTCGGTCGCGGACTCAAGCGTCAGCTTTTTCTTTTCGTGGAGGTCCGCGATGATCGGCGAGACGCCGACGTAGTCGAGGCCGGCCGCCACCGAGTGGGTGTCGAGCATCTGGCCTTCGGGGGTCTGTAAAAACAGCGTTTCGTAGCCCTGGGCAATGCCGCGCGTGCCAAAGCCTCCCGCGATGCGGCTGGCGTGCTGGCCGAGGCCCTTGCCCCTGCCTCCCGCTTCGATGCCGATGAGCTCGACCACAGGGTCCTGGAGAAAGCCCTGAAAGATGCCGAGCGCGTTGGAGCCGCCGCCGACGCATGCGAAGACCTTCGCGGGAAGTTTTCCCGCGAGCTCGACGATCTGCTCTCTGGCTTCCAGCCCGACGATCGCCTGCAGCCAAGCGACCAGCGCCGGAAAGGGGTGCGGACCGCACGCCGTGCCCAGCACGTAGTGGGTGGTGTCGAAATTGGTGGCCCAGTCCCGGAGCGCTTCGTTGATCGCGTCCTTGAGAGTCCGGGAACCGTCCTCGACGGGGATCACTTTGGCGCCGAGCTGCTCCATCCAGAAGACGTTCGGGCGCTGCCGCTCGACGTCCTCCGCCCCCATGTAGACGACGGCTTCGAAGCCGAAGCGCGCCGCCATCGTCGCGGTCGCGACGCCGTGCTGGCCAGCGCCCGTTTCCGCGATGATCCGCTTTTTCCCGAGCCGGCGCGTCAACAGCCCCTGGCCTATGACGTTATTCACTTTGTGTGCGCCGGTCTGGCTCAGGTCCTCACGCTTGATGAAGATCTGCGCTCCGCCGAGTTCACGCGTCAGATTCCCGGCGAACGTGACGGGCGTCGGCCGGCCGCTGAACGTCTGGAGCTCGTGCGTGTATTCCTTCCAGAACGCCGCGTCGTTCCGCGCCTCGTCGAAGACGCGGGAAAGCTCGGCGAGGTTCGGCCACAGCACTTCCGGGACGTAGCAACCGCCGTACGAGCCGAAATAACCGCGCCCGTCGGGCAGGAGCGGCCTGGACGGCGGAGCGGGCGGCTTCGAGATCATGAATCCTCTGCTATTCGTCCGGCGATGGTCTCAGTACTGGGGCTTGGCGGCCGCCGGCTGCTGAGGCACCTGGGCGTTCACCGACTTGCCGGTGTCTTCCGGGAAGCTCGAGTTGAACGAGAAGCTGCTCACCGTGCCGTCCGGGTTCCAGTAGAATTTGAGCTCTTTTTGCAGGCTCTTGCCGATCAGTTTGTAGCGGTAGAACCCGTAGGTCCAGGTTTCCTTGCCGCCGGAATTGCCGACCGAATGCGGCGCGCCAAGCACCATTTTGACGTCGCCGTTCTTCGTCGAGCCGTCCTTGATCCAACCCACCTCGGACTTGAAGTCTTTGCCCTCGGTCACGCAGCCCGCAGTACTCAGCCCCAGTCCGAAAATCAGAATCCACTTTTTCACTGCAATGACTCCTGTCAGTTGAATGCGCTGTATGTCGCCGTCGCGTCGCAGACGGCTCTGCCGCCGGCGTCGAGTCCGGTCACCTCGAATTCGAGGTAGAGCACCGAGCGGTCGATGAAGCCTTCGGCGTGCACGTCGAAAGTCAGACCGTCCGTTGCGAGGGTTTTGTCGTAAAAGAGATCGTTCGAGCCGCCGAGCAGACCGATGAGCACGAGGCCGTCGAAAAAGCCGCCCTCTTCGCGGGTGAACTTCAGGACGGAAGTGCGCTGGCTCGGGCCCGCCAAGGCATG
>JAYVBB010000772.1:0-3378 GCA_043750715.1 Pseudomonadota bacterium
GGCGAACAGAACGAGCATGGGCAGCACGGTGACCAGCACGCCGATCAGCGTGAAGTAGTTGCGGATCCAACGCAGTGCGGCGAAGAAAAAGCGCGCCAGCGGGCCGCGCGGGTTTTCCGGGGAATTCGACATGGGCTACCTCCACGCCCCCATCTTAGACGGAAGCGCCCCCCGTCGGCAGCCCTTATTCGCTCGTCAGGTCGAGCACGAAGGTCGGCGACGTCATGGTCTCGGTCTTTTCGTCGTCGTCGCGGGAGACGGTGTTCTTCCACTGCACGCTGAGGTCGAGCCGCATCGACTTGGCTTTTTCCACGGTGAAGGTGTCCACGAACTCGGCAACGGGCTGCGCCAGCGTCACCGCGATCTCGTCCTCGTATTTGCCTTTTGCCGTCGCCGACGCGTCGAGCGTCAACGTCAGCTTCGTGTAAGTGACGTCGACGTAGTCGTGCACCTCGGGTTCGTAGACGATCTGCGGGCGGTTGATGATGCGGACTTCCTTCGGCTCGGTCTCGTCGGCGAAGAGGTCGTCGACCGTGCCGTCGTCGCGGGTCATCGTCAGCCCGAGGATAGTGAACGTCAGCGCTCGCGGCTCGGAATTGCCGTCGGCCGCGGGAGGCGCCTCGAACGTGCCTTGCATGGCGACGGACAGGACTTCCGTGAGATCGAGCTTGGTGGCGTCGCCGCACGCGGAAATGCCCGCAGCGAGCGCGAGCAACGTTGCGGCCTTGCCGGCAATCTTCAGCATTTGTGGGAAAAACGCCAAATCCATCTCCTGAAATCAGCCTCTTCGATCATGTATCGGCAATTGCGCCGGTTTCGTGACTGTGGGTAGAATAACGTTCGTCAGATCAGGGACTTTCCAATTTCCAAGGGGGCGCTGATGGCCCGTCCGGACCGGCTTTTCGTGTCGCGATTCCTCGGCCGCCTGTCGTGGCTCGTCGCCTTGTCACTGGTTCTGCTCGTGGCGTTTTCCCGCTGCGGCGCGGACAAGAAGAAAGACGACGCCGACGACAAGACGGACGGCTCGACGCCGGAAACGCCTACGGGCGAAGTTCCCGCGTCATGGGACGGCCAAGCCGACTGGACGGAATCGCCGTTCGAGGTGATCGAAGAATGAACTATCGCCTTTCCGCGCTCGTCGCCTCGACCGTCGTCTCGCTGCTTGCCGGTTGTCGCCCCGACGCCGGCCAGCCGTGGCTGAATCCGAAGCTCGCGGCGTTCGTCGACGCCCAGCGCGACGGCCTCAAGACGCCGAACGACGTCTGGCGCGGCGCCGGCATTCGGCTCAGCCTCAAGGACTTCGACCTCGAGGAGTCCGCCGAGGACTTTGCCCGGCGCAATAAATTGGTTATGGTTAGCTTTCCCGAAGGCAGCCGTCTCGGCGAAGGCTTGAAGAACGATCCGCAGACCCTCTTTTTCGCCGAGGGTAAGGACGGCTTGCCGGGCCTCGCTGCCGTGGCGCTGACGAATCCCGAAGACCGCGGCCCGCTCGCCATGATCGCCCATGAAGTGAACGGCAAGGTCTGCGGCAACCTGATCCCGCTGTCGCTGGCGACGCTGTCAGAAGACCCGCGCATCACCCCGCCCGTTTACGTGGAAACGGTCGCCCTGCCGGGCGTCGACGCGCTGATCTCTGAGCCCAAGACCGAGAACATCGACAAGACGATCAAGAAGATGGAGCAGATGGGCACGCGGTACCACGAATCCGCGGAAGGATTGAGCGCGACGGCGGCCATCGAGACGATGTTCCGCGACGCCGCCGCCGACAAGATCCCCGGGCTGACCATCGAGCAGGTCTCGCACGTCGACACCAAGCAGAAGTCGCTCGTCGTCACGATCCCGGGCACGGAAGACAACGAATCGACCGTCATCCTCGGCGCCCACCTCGACAGCATCAACCGCAACAACCACGCCGGCGCCGCGCCGGGCGCCGACGACGACGCCTCGGGCATCGCGACTCTGGTGGAAACGCTGCGCGCCATCGCCGCACAGGGTTCGCACTTCCGCCGGAAAATCGAGCTTCACGGCTACGCCGCGGAAGAGGTCGGCCTGATCGGCTCGTCCGAAATCGCCCAATCCTACGACGCCGCCGGGCGCACGGTCGCGGCGATGTTCCAGATCGACATGAACTCCTGGTCGTCGGCGGCCGGCGCCTCGACGATCTACATCGTCGCGACGGACACCAGCACGACGCTGAGCCGCGCCACGAAAAATCTCCTAAACACCTATCTCGGCGGCCAATACGTCGAAAAAACGCTGGCCGCCGGCACGTCGGACCACCGCTCGTGGACGGACGTCGCCTACCCCGCCGTGTTCCCGTTCGAGGACCCGAACGACTACAACGAGTCGCTGCACACGCCGGAAGACAACTCGACGACGATCAACAACCTCCCGCTGTCGGCGCGATTTACCAAATTGGCGCTCGCCTTCCTGGCGCACGAAGCCGGGCTCGAGTCGGCGAAGGCCACCTACGACGCGGCACTCGACGCCGACAAGGCCGCGAAGTCGAAGGACCTGAAGCTCGCTGTGTCGCCGACGGCAAACGAAGGCTTCTACTCCGTCGGCATCGCCGCCGCCGAAACCATCAAATCCGTCGAACTTTGCGTGTCCGGCGAAGCCGGCTCCGTCAGCTGCAGCAAAGAGCTGCTCGGCTCGACGACCGCCAAAGGCGTCGCCGGCCGCGCCGTTTACGTGGCCAGTCGCAATCTTGCGCTGGAAGACGGCATGCGGCTCGTCGTCTACGGTTACGACGACGCGGACAAACTCGTCGCGCGCCGGACCGTCGTGCTCAAGAAGAAATGACTCACCAGCCGAACGTGAAGACGCGGGCTTTGTAGCCTTCGTCTTCGCCGGCCTGGACATAGTGCACGTCGTTCAAATAGGACTTCGCCCCTTTGTGCGTCATGAGTTTACGGGCGACGTCCGGCTCGGCGAAAGGTTCGGTGGCAAGCGTCAGCAGCGGCGCCTGGCCTTCGACGCTGCGGACCGCCAGGCGTCCCGTGCGGGTCTTGGCGGCGAGCACGCCGGTTTCAGCCACGAAGGCGCGGAGCCGCTCGGCGGAAACGTTGGCGCGGGCGAGCACCGCCAGCACGCCGAGGCGTTTGGCTCCGCGACTCGGATAGCGGTCCTGGCCGAGGCGCAGGACTGCCTCCTCACGCACTTCCCAGTCGCTCATGTCGAGCGCCAGCGGCAGCGCGAAATTGCCTCCGGGGCTCAGCACGACAGCCTTGAGCTCGGCGACTTCGGGCTCGAACGTGCGGGCTTCGAGCCAGACTTCCACGGTCGAGCCCTTGAGGCTCTGCCAAGGGTAATTCGTCGTCCGGACGAACTGCCAGATGCGTTCGCGGAGGTTCTTTTGAAAGGATTCCTTCGTGTAGG
>JAYVBB010000773.1:0-2045 GCA_043750715.1 Pseudomonadota bacterium
GAAGGCCGGCGGAGCGGTGACCAGCGCCGCGATCGAAACCACCTGGTGCTCTCTGATGGATCATCACGTCTTCTTCGTCACCGTCGCCGACGCCGGATCCAACACGCTGCTCGGCTCGCGCCACGTCGCGATCAGCCGCAAGGAATGGCAAAAACTCGAAGCACGGAAAGGCCAGGCGGCGTTTCTGAACGCAAAGCTGCCGGCGCTGCTCCAAGCCGCGTGGGCCGAAGCCCAGACGCGCTCGCAAAAACCCAAGACCGAGAACCTGAACGTCGGCCTCTACCAAGGGGAAGCGTCGACACGAGGCGACGAAGGCTCGGGCTTTTGCCCGACCCAGCTGCTCGAAGAAAAGCTGGCGCCCGACTACAAGGTGGCCCGCGCCCTGGGTCTCGAATACCTGGCGATGGCGCGCGACCTGTTCGAGCTGCCGTCCAAGCTGACCCGGCCGACGCGCGGCGTGATCCTGTCCTTCCGCCAGCCGAACCAGCTCGAGCCGAAGCGCGCACTTCCGGTGACGCTCGACCTGACGACGCGCTTCGCCGAGACCGTGTACGGCCAGCATCTGAAGGTGGAGCCCGGGACGAGTCCAGTGCAGATCGCCGCCGCGCCGGGCGGCATGCTGTCGCTATCAGGCATCGACGCGGTGAAGAAGACGCTCGACGCCGAGAAGGCGACGCTGCTGCTTGCCGACCAGCCGCAAGCCGCCAAGATCGACCGCGCGTGGGTCTACCTCGACCGTGGCCGCGCCTTCGGCCTGAAGATGAACGACCGCCTCGTCGCCGAAGTCGACGGCCAGTCCGTCAAAGGCCACGTCGTGCAGTTCTTCGGCCCCGAGCTGGGCATCAAGTCGCCGCGCGGCTATCCGATCCGCGAAGGCGCGATCGTTTACGTGCGCAAAGGGCAGAAGCTCGCCAAGGTCGGTACGACGTTCACGCCTGACAAGCGGACCTACCCCACGCCCTACCCGATCACTCCGCCGAGGTGAATAGCAACCGGCCGGCCCGCATTTTACCGCGGAGGCGCGGAGTCGGCGTGGCCGTCCTCCGCGTTCTCCGCGCCTCCGCGGTAAAATGCCGGCCGGCCGAAGCCCGCGCCTCCGCGGTTACGGCGCGGCCGGCACGACGTGGACCAGCGACAGCACGTCGGCGGCGAGATTCTGCGACAGGTCGTCGAGGATCAGCCCCATCGGGATGGCCATGTTGAACTCGTCGTCGCGGCCGCCCCAATGGAGCGCCACGACGTATCCCGTCGCCTGCTCGATGACGGGCGCGCCGCTCGAACCGCCCTGGGTGTCGCACATGTGCTTGATCGTGTCGCGCCCGGATTCCGTGTGGAAGACTTGGGTGTCCGAGATGACGCAGTCGGCGCTGCGGTCGATTTCCTTGAAGCGGCCCGTCGGGTGCTGCGGCACGGCGACGGCGAGGCCGACGGAAAGGGGACCACGCGAGAGGGCGAGGATCGGGTAAGGCACGTCCGCTTCCGGCGGCAGGATGGACTCGGTCTCGGAGGCGAGCGTCGGCAGCGTCGGCGCGCCCTGGATCAGCTCGGCCGTGTACAGCGCATAATCGAGCACGTCGCTCGTGCGCAGGAGAGCCTTGCATTTGTAGACGCGTTGCTCGGCCGACGGACGGTCTTTTTCGTAACCGAGCCGAAACTGCATGGTGTCGCAGCCGTGGTCGCAGTGCCAGTTGGTCAGGAAGACGCCCTCGCCGACGCGCGTCGCCGTGCAGTAAGGATAGGCGTCCTCGGACACTTCCACCCGCGCGATGGCGCGGGAGTATTCGTAGACGGGGGTGCCGGTGGCCGCTTCGACCCCTTCGAGGTTGTTGGTACCGAGGATCTTGCGCTCGGTCAGCCAAGGGAACTCGCCACCGTGCGCCGAAGCGCCGCTCGCGACAAGTAGGCAAGTTCCCGTCATGAAGGCGAAAAACCGTGACATCATCACTCCCTTAGGGGCGTCGTGCGCGGCACATTCAAGCACAATTTGGCCAACCGGTCAATTTCTATTTGGTTCCCTGCCAATCCTGGGTCATAATCCCGGTTTC
>JAYVBB010000774.1:0-1516 GCA_043750715.1 Pseudomonadota bacterium
GCCGAACGGCGAACGGTCGTCGAGGATCATGGACGTGTCCCAGGCTTCGTCGACGAGGGGAGGCAGGACGCCAGCCTGCATCAGCTTGGTCGCGGCCCGGACGAGCAGGCTCGACGCCGTGATCAACAGGAAGGCGCCGGTGATTTTGAACATCTTCCCGGGCTTGATGAACTTGATGCCACGGCGCAGCGCCAGAGCGCTGAACAAAGCGAGCACGGCGCCGACGACCGTGCCGATCACCAAACTGCCGAGCGAGCCGTCGGCCGCGAGGCCCATACCGAATACATAGATGACGATCTCGAGGCCTTCGCGCGCGAAGGCGACGGCGATCATCGAGATCACGAAGACGTTGCCTGCCTTGTCGAGGGCGGAGGCGAGCGAGGTTTCGAGCTCTTTTTTCATGGTGCGAGCGTGGGTCTTCATCCAGAGGCACATGCGCGTCATGAGCAGGGCGCAAAGGATCAGCACCGCGGTTTGGAAGTGGTCGAGCGCGTCGCCGGACAGTTGCGACTGGATAGTCTGAAAGGCGACGCCGAGCAGGAGGCTCGCGGCCAGACCGACGCCGAGCCCCGTGACGATCAGGCGGCGCGTCGCGCCCGCCTCGAGCCGCTGCGCGAGGTAGGAATGCAGAATCGTCACGACGAGGACGACTTCGAAGAGTTCCCGCCAGATGACGAAGGCGACGTTCAGATTCAGCACGGCTTCGGATCCTTACTCGACGACGACGGTACCGGTGCAGCTAGCCAGGTTGAACTCACCGAAAAGTTCGTAGGTCCCGGGTTTGAGCGGGCCGATGCGGAGCGTCACGGTTTTGCCTTCGGGGATGATCTTCTCGAGGCGCATCGTCTTGCTTTCGATCTCTTCCGTGCCCGGCCCTTCGTTGGTGACGGTCAGTTCGACGCGCTCTCCCTTGGGAAAGGTGAGCTTGTCCGGGATCAGCTTGTGATCCTTGATGCGCAGAGTGAAGGCTGGGGCGGCAAGAGCTTCCGAAGCAAACGCTAGAGCGGCGATGGCGACCGACGGGACGAAACGGGGCATGGACTCGGGGCTCCTTCGATAATGATAATCATTATCAGTTGAAGGGCTGAGCGGTCAAGTCAGCTGAATTGGCTGATCGCCGACGGCGCTCAGACCCCGGAAGTAAGCGACGCGAAATGCCCGGTACAACTGGCTTTCAGGCTCTGGTCGGCCTGGCACTTGGCGGCGTAGTCCTTCACCAGACTGCCGATTTTGCCGCGACCGAGCCACGGTTTCAGCTGGTCGGCGACCTTCTTCGCCCGGGCGGCGTTGCGGCCCTTGAAGCCGTCCGGCAGGCCCAGGGCCGTGTCGTAGTAATCATTCACGATCGCTTCCAGGCGCGGCGTGTCGGTTTCCGGTAGGCCGACTTTGGCGGTGAGCGCGAGGTCTTCGACGATCCATTGCAGGCGGCTCGCGCGCCCTTTTACGGACTGGTGGGCCTTGGCGGCCCAGGACAGCGCTGTTTCACGATTGCCCGCTGATTTTTCCACGGCGGAGT